>NZ_JBSRLA010000002.1:0-106969 GCF_055149105.1 Desulfosalsimonas sp.
CAAGATCAAGGCTTGCGCAATTTCGAAGAATGCAGCGTACTTAGCCGTACGTGAAATTCTGAGAAATTGCGCGTAACGCAGATATTGGACTTTTACGGCACCATCAATCTTCAAACTGATAAATGACGGCACCCCAGGTGACCCCGGCGCCCAGGCCGGCAAACAGGACCGTGCTGGATTTGCCGATAATGTTTTTTTCCAGGGCTTCATCCAGGGCAATGGGAATGCTGCCGGCGGTTGTGTTGCCGTAGCGCTGGATGTTGTGATACATTTTTTCTTCCGGTATTTTCAGCGCTTTTTGAAACCCCTGGTTGATCCGGATATTGGCTTGATGGGGAATGATCAGGTCCACAGCTTCAAGGCTGACCCCGGCTTTTTCAAGGGTGTGATACGTGACCTCGGGCAGCCGTGTCAGGGCCAGCCGGTAAACATTGCGGCCGTCCATTTTCGGGTAATGCCGCCCCTGGTCAAGCATTTCGTGGGTCAACCGTTTGCTCAGCCGGGAGGCGGGAGCTTCGGTCATCAGCGCATCGGCGTGTTCGCCCTGGGCATGAAGGGTTGAGGCCAGAATCCCGACCTTTGCATCTGTTTCAAGGCCTTCCAGGCAAACCGCCCCGGCACCGTCGCCGAAGATCACGGCGACATCCCGGCCGCTGGTGGAAACATCCAGGCCTGTGGAATGAACCTCGGAGCCGACAAACAACACCCGGTTGGCCTGTCCGCTTTTGATATAGGCGTCTGCCGTGGCCATGCCGTAGAAAAATCCGGTGCACTGCTGCCGGATATCCAGGGCTGGCGTGGTTTCAAGGCCAAGCATGTGCTGGAGCAAGCACCCTGAGCCCGGGAAAAAAATATCCGGGCTCAGGGTGGCAAAAATTATCAGATCGATGTCTTCTGGTTTCCACCCGGCCCTGTCCAGGGCAATTTTTGATGCTTCAAGCCCCATGTCGGCCGCTCCCATGCCACCTTCTTCCGGTACCCAGTAGCGCTGCTCAATGCCGGTGCGCTGCTGAATCCATTCGGCTGAAGTATCCATCCACTGCGTCAGATCTTCATTGGTGACCAGTCTTGGCGGCAGATACCGCCCGGTCCCCCTGATAATTGTTTTTTTCATGTGCACCTGTATTTGGGTTTTTCCGGAAATGTTTTAAAATAATTTAGACAGGCTCTGGCCGCTGTTTTAACTGGATCCGTTTTCCTTGACCACATTCTTGGCCACCGGCCCCCGGTCGCTTTCCTCGATGTCAAAGGTAACCGGTTCGCCGTCGGCAAGGGTTTTAAATCCGGGCTCATCAATGACCGAATAATGGACAAAGATATCCCGGCCTTCATCTTCGTGCCGGATAAACCCGAAACCCTTTTTCTCATTAAACCACTTGACTGTTCCGTTTGCCAAACCCCTTCCTCCTTTTGTCATGTCGTCGATAAAGGCATATGCAAATGCTCGCGTGATCTGCCCGGACCCCGGTCCGGGGCCGGGCATAAAAAAGCGTCACCATAAAACTCTGCTGGCATTAATTGCCGGCAGAGGCTTCAGGCAGATTTTTTTCCACGGGATATTTTCGCTTCAAAGACTCGATATAGGGTTCGAGGTCCTGCATGATTTTTTCCTGCCGAAGTTTTTCCCGGACAGATTCCTTGACCTCGTCAAAGGACTTGGTTTCGGCCGGTTTTTTATCTTCGCTTTTGATCAGGTGATATCCGAAACGGCTTTCCACAATTTCGCTGACTTCTCCCGGTTCCAGGGCGAAAGCGGCTTCATCAAAGCTTTCCACCATCTGGCCGCGTCCGAAGTAACCTAAATCCCCGCCTTTTTCCCTGCTCTGGCAGTCCGAGTATTCCTTTGCCAGCTCAGAGAAGTCTTGGCCGGACTGGAGTTTCTTTTCTATTTCCTGGATTTTATCTTTTGCCTCGGCCTTCTGGGTCTCATCGGCATCCGGTTCTGTCTGGATCAAAATATGGCGGGCGCGAATCTGCTCCGGAACCTTGTATTCCTCTTGGTTTTCCTGGTAATATTTCCGGGCTTGTTCATCGGAGACGGAAATTCCGGATTCGATTTTTTTCTCAATAAGGTTTCGGATGAGAAGGTTTTCCCGCATTTCCGTCTTTAGCTCATCCTCGGAATAACCGCTTGAGGCGATTTTTTTCTCAAAAGCGTCCTGGCTTTCGAACTGTCCCTTTAACTCATTGAGCTGCTCCTGGATCTCGGATTCATCAACATTGATGTCCTGGGCTTTGCTCTCTTGGATAAGCAACTGTTTTTCAATCAAATTGTTTAGAATCGATTCCCTGAGCCGGGCAAGCTGTTCGCCCTGGATGGGCATGCCCATGTTTGCATAACGGGACCGGATCAATTGCATCTTTTGTTCCAGTTCCTGAGCTGTAATTTCCACATCGTTGACCACTGCCACAGTTTGCCCGTCCATGGCAGCCTCTTTATCCTCTGCGCCATAAGCGGCACCGGCTGCTGCAGAAAGGACTATTGCAACGATAAAAATTACAAGCTTGGAAATCAGGGGTAAACGCATAAATTGGCTCCTTTTGGATTTATCTCTCCGGGTTGACAGGACTCAGGGAATCGGCATGTTGATCAAAGACAGGGGCGGGACATGGATATTTGCCATACAGGCTGACAATGAGATCTGACAACAAAGCAATAATTCCCCGGGAGTTTTGCGACCGTGTCTTCCCGCTTTGGGAAGTGGTCGGGACGGCAGGATTTGAACCTGCGACCCCAGCGTCCCGAACGCTGTGCTCTTCCAGACTGAGCCACGTCCCGACTTATTGGGTGCATTTTTTATGTTACATTGCCCGGATTGTCAATTAAAAAATATCGGCCCGGATTAACCAAACGGGTTGTTTAACATGATGGTCTGATCCCGTCCCGGACCCACTGAAATAATTTCAGCGGCGGTTTCAGTGAGTTCCTCGATGCGGCGCAGATAATTTCGGGTGGCTTCAGGAAGCTGGTCATAGCTGCGCACAGCCGAGATATCCGCCTCCCAGCCCGGCATCTGTTCATAGACCGGCTCGCATTCGGCCAGCACCTGGAGGCTTGTTGGAAAATCGGCCAGTTCCTTGTTTTTGTACTTGTAACCGGTGCAGATTTTCAGCGTATCCAACCCGCCGAGCACATCGAGTTTGGTGACCGCAAAACCGGTGAGGCTGTTTAACCGCACGGCGTTTTTCAGCATGACCGTGTCAATCCAGCCGCATCTGCGCCTGCGTCCGGTGGTGGCGCCGAATTCGGCACCCTTTTCCTGGATGAAATCACCGGTTGCATCAAAGAGTTCAGTGGGAAACGGTCCCTTGCCCACACGGGTGGTGTAGGCCTTGACAATGCCGGTGACCCGGTCGATCTTTTTGGGCCCCACCCCGGCGCCGCAGCACGCGTTTCCGGAAACCGTATTCGAGGAGGTGACATACGGGTATGTGCCGTGGTCAATATCCAGATGGGTGCCCTGGGCGCCTTCAAACAGCACGCGCCTGTCTTCTCTGAGCACCTGATCAATCATCACGGATACATCCGTGACATAAGGCGCCAGTCGATCCCGGTACCGGCTGTAAGAATCGATTACATCCTGAACATTCACGGCCGGGGCCTTGAAAAATTCGGTAAGGTAAAAGTTTTTTTCCTCTGCCACGGCCCGCACATTTTCTTCAAAGCCATCGTCGAGCAGGTCCACAAACCGAATGCCGCGCCTGGCGGACTTGTCTTCATAACAGGGGCCGATACCCCGACCGGTGGTGCCGATCTGCTTTTTTTCATTGGCCGCCTCCCGGGCATGGTCCACTGCCTTGTGATAAGGCATTATCAAATGGGCTTTTTCACTGATTTTCAGCTGCTCCGGACCCACGTTCACGCCTTTTTCGGTCAGATAATCAATTTCGTTGATCAGCACCTCCGGATCCACCACCATCCCGTTTCCGATCATGCAGACCTTGCCCTGGATGATCCCCGAAGGCACCAGGTGGCTGATAAACTGCTCGCCGTTGACCACCATGGTGTGACCGGCATTGTTTCCGCCCTGGAACCGGACCACGTAATCGGAATATTCCGCCAGCAGGTCAACGATTTTGCCCTTTCCCTCATCTCCCCACTGGGTGCCGATAATGACGATATTGGCCAATTGCTGCTCCTTTCTAAACGCGTGCCATTATAATAATGCTTTGGTTCAAAAAAATACGGCAGAGCGTTAAAAGGAGTTTTTACCCCCGCCGTGCCGCAAAAAAATCGATCAGCAGTGTCCGGCATGCCTGTTTCCGCACCCCGGCGACAATTTCCGGGTGGTGATTCAGCCGACGGTCTCCGGCAAAATCATACAAGGATCCGGCAGCGCCCCATTTGGGGTCAAAGGCCCCGAAAACCACCCGGCCAATGCGGGCGTGAATCACCGCGCCCATGCACATTGGACACGGTTCCACCGTAACATAGAGACAGGTGTTTAACAAGCGATAGTTTCCGGTTCGCCGGGCTGCAGAGCGGATGGCCAGGATTTCGGCATGCGCCGTGGGATCAGCCATGCTGATGCTTTGGTTAAATGCCGATGCCAGGATGCCGCCGTGGTTATCCACCACTACGACACCCACGGGTACCTCCCCGCAGGCTGCCGCCTTTTGTGCCTGTTCAATGGCGGCAGCCATGAATTGATTGTCCCGGTCCCGGGTGTCCATGATTTTTCTCCTCCCGGCGTCCCACACCGGATCAATGTCGTGGAGTAAACTTATTATTGACAAGGCGGTTTGGATCGCCTATGTAAGGTGGCATTCATTTTGTCAGCGCCCGTAGCTCAGCTGGATAGAGTGCCGGACTACGAATCCGTAGGTCGCAGGTTCGAATCCTGCCGGGCGCGCCAAAAAAATCAAGGGTTTGGCCGGAATCGGCCGGGCCCTTTTTTTTTGTCCTGTCCACTCTGTATCCGCTTGAGGTTTTTACGGCGCCATCTGAAAATCGACTTTTTACGAGCACATCAGGTTTTGGGCATAAAAAAAGGCTGCAATCTGTTGGGATTGCAGCCTTTGATGCTTTGATGGTGCCGAAGGGGAGACTCGAACTCCCACTGGAATGCTCCAACTAGACCCTGAACCTAGCGCGTCTACCAATTCCGCCACTTCGGCACATCCATGATTGTCCAGGCTTGCCGCACTGCAAAATCAAGTCATGCAAAGCCGAAAAAACAATCATTGATCAAAAATGAAATTTCTTATATATACCGGAAAAACCCTGTTGTCAAGACGATTCTTTTTTCAGTTGAATAAATTTACCAGGTTTGAAGCGGGATCTGTGCCAATATGAAAACCCTATACAGTCTGGATGAAATCCAACGTCCGTTTCCCAACGCAGTTGTGGCCATCGGCAATTTTGACGGCGTACACCTCGGCCATCAGGCCATTTTCCGGCGCGTGCGGCAAAAGGCACGGGAGATTAACGGCACCTCCGTGGCCATGACCTTTGACCCCCATCCGGTCAAGGTGCTTGGCAATAATGGCTCACCTCCCCTGATCACCCTGCTGGAGCAAAAAATTGAACTCATCGAAGCCCTTGGCGTGGATGTGTTTTTATGTGTTCCCTTTGACCAGTCATTTGCCGCGGTCACGGCTCATGAATTTCTAGAAAATATCCTGATTGACAAAATCGGCATGAAGGCCCTTGTCATTGGAAAGGATTATACTTTTGGAAAAAACCGCAAGGGAAACGTGGCGTTTTTACAGCAGCATGCAGACGCATATGGATTTGAGGTCATCGTTCCCGACTGGGTGCCGGTTTCGGCAGATGGCGCTGAACGGGTCAGCAGCACCAGGGTTCGGCAGATCATCGAAGCCGGCCGGGTGGGGGATGCCAAAGCGCTTCTCGGCCGGTATTATCAGATTCGGGGAGAGGTGGTCACCGGCCGGAACCGGGGCGGCCCGCTACTGGGTATTCCCACCGCCAATATCAAGCTCGCAGATGAGCTCTGTCCCAAAACAGGCGTGTATGCAGTGATGGTCCAAACTCCCGAAGGTCGGTTCAAAGGCGTGGCCAACATCGGCTACAGCCCGACCTTTGACGATCACCTGTTTACCGTGGAGGTCCATTTGCTGGATTTCAACAAGGATCTGTACGCAACAAAGATCCGCGTGGATTTCATCCAGCGGATCCGGGGAGAGACAAAATTCAACAATTTTGATGAACTCAAGGCTCAAATCCGCAAGGATATCGAAGATGCCCGACAACTTCTGCCGGATTTGGCGTAACAATTGATATAAGGATTTTTCCTGATGTCTGTTTTAGATATTCTGACCTACCCTGATCCTTTTCTCAAGCATCCGGCCAGGCCGGTGGAAGAAATTGATGAAAGGATTCAGCAGATCATCGAGGATATGGCCGAAACCATGTACCAGGCTCCGGGTGTGGGGCTTGCCGCCACCCAGGCGGGAATTGACCAGAGCATTATCGTGTTTGACCCTGAGGCCGACAACAGCAGCCGTAATTTTCAGGTGCTGATCAACCCTGGCATAACGGATGCCCGGGGCAAGGTGATATCCGAAAACGAGGGATGCCTGAGCGTTCCGGATTTTCGAAGCGATGTGCCCAGATTCGATCATGTTGTTGTCCAGGGCCTGGACCGTCACGGAAACGCTCTGGAAATCGATACCGATGGATTTCTGTCCACCATTTTGCAGCATGAAATTGACCATTTAAACGGCATTTTGTTCATTGACCGCATCAGCGCCCTAAAGCGGCAGATTTACAAACGAAAACGCCTAAAGGAATTCAAAACCGCCTGATGTCAAAATTTACGACCATATTCATGGGCACCCCGGAATTTGCCGTACCCGCCTTAAAGACGCTTTACAATGCCGGTCATCAGGTAAGCCTTGTGGTGACCCAGCCGGACCGGCCCAAAGGCAGAGGCCGGCAGCTGTCGCCGCCCCCGGTGAAAGAAGCTGCAAAAGAACTCGGCCTGCCGGTTTTTCAGCCGGAATCAGTGAAAACACAGGCGTTTTATGAAGCCATGGCTGATTTGAAACCCGAGATCTTCGTGGTGGTGGCATTCGGGCACATTCTGCCCAGGCGGGTTATGGAGATTGCTCCAATGGGCGCAGTTAACCTGCATGCCTCCCTGCTGCCTGCATACCGTGGGCCGGCTCCCATTCACTGGGCCATTATAAACGGTGAGTCCGAAACCGGGGTCACCAGCATGCTCATGGACGCGGGCCTGGATACCGGCGAGATCCTGGAAACGGAAAAAACCGTGATCCATCCCGCAGATACCGCCGGCACCCTGCATGACCGTCTGGCGCAATTGTCTGCCAGCGTGCTCACAAAGACCCTGGCCGGTTTTGCCGCAGGTACCACCCGGCCCGTGGCGCAGGATCATTCCCTGGCCACTTATGCACCCATGCTGAAAAAAGCAGATGGCCGCATTGACTGGAGCCGGTCTGCAGAGTTTCTGGAGCGCTTTATCCGGGGCATGAGTCCCTGGCCCGGGGCGCATACCTACTGGGGCAGCAAACGGATCAACATTTTTGCCGCCCGGGTATGTCCCATGGCTGAATCGCGCCCTCCGGGCACTGTGCTGGCCTCGTTTTCCGATGAACTGCGTGTGGCAACCGGAAAACAAGCCCTATCCATAGAAGAACTGCAGATCGCTTCCGGAAAACGCATGCATATCCGGGACTTTTTAAAGGGCGCTGAAATATCGCCGGCAACGGTGCTGGAATGATTTCAGGCGATGCCCGGGAGCTTGCTTTCCGGATTTTAAGCGAACTGGAAACCAGGCGCACGACCCTGGACCGGCTCATTGACGAGGAGTTCGAAAAAATTGCGCCGGGGATGGACCGGCGGGACCGGGCTCTTGCCTTTGCTCTTGTTTACGGGGTGCTTCGCTGGCGGGCAAAGCTGGACTGGCACATTGCAGGGCTGGCAAACCGGCCGTCAAACAAAATCCGCCCGGACATGCGCAATATTTTGCGCATGGGTCTGTTTCAGATGCTGTTTATGTCCAGAATCCCGGATTCAGCGGCGGTCAACACGGCCGTGAACCTGGCCAAAAAATACGGATCACCGAAACTGGCCGGGTTTGTCAACGCACTGCTGCGAAATGCCGCCCGGCAGAAAAGCGGTTTTGCAGATCCGGATCCGTCCCGCGACCCGGTGTCGGCATTGGCTGTAAGCCAGTCTTTTCCCGAGTGGATCGTGCGCCGGTGGAACAACCGATTGGGCATGGATGAAACCCGGCTATTGTGCGGTTATAACAACCAGATCCCGCCGCTGAGCCTGCGGGCCAACACCTTGCGGATCAGCCGGGAAGCCTTGATGGAAAAAATGGTTTGTGCGGATGCCGCGGAAAGAGTTTGTGAAACAAAATACGCACCAGACGGCATTTGTCTCTGGGGTCCGCATTTGCCGGTCAGCGAATTGCCCGGTTTTCCAGAAGGATACTTCCAGGTTCAGGATGAGGCTGCACAGCTTGCAGCCCATGTGCTGGACTGCCGGCCGGGGCAGGACGTGCTGGACGCTTGTGCCGGACTCGGCGGGAAAACCGGGAACATTGTACAGTTAATGAGAAACCATGGCCGGATACTGGCCATGGACTCGGATATGGAAAAACTCGGGGAACTATCCCTGGAAATGAAGCGGCTGGGAGCCGATAATGTGGAAACATGCCGTCATGATCTCCGGCAGCCCCTGGATGTGGAGAAACTGGGAACATTTGACCGGATCCTGGTCGACGCACCCTGTTCCGGGCTCGGGGTAATCCGCAGGAATCCGGATATAAAGTGGACGGCCCGGCAAGCGGATTTTCAGGGCCATGCCCAAAAGCAGCTTCAGCTTCTGAGCCATGCCGCCGCCCTGCTGAAGCCTTCAGGCGGAGTGATGATATACGCGGTCTGCAGCATGGAGCCGGAAGAAACCCACGGGGTGGTTTCCGCATTTCTGGAAAAAACAGCCGGGTTTGAGCTTCAGGACATGGGTGTGCTTTTTCCTGAATTGGCGGATCTGGCAGATGACCACGGGTGTCTGGCCCTGCTGCCCCATCGGCATGGAACAGACGGGTTTTTTATTGCAAGGTTGATGGCACCGTAAAAGTCCAATATCTGCGTTACGCGCAATTTCTCAGAATTTCACGTACGGAGAAGTACGCTGCATTCTTCGAAATTGCGCAGGCCTTAATCTTGAACTTTTACGGCGCCATCTAAAATCAGACTTTTTACGCGTGCATCAAGGCTAAAGGTTAGCCCATGATCCGATCGATTTTCAAATACCTGGTATTGATCTTTGTTTTTTGTGCAGTGGCCGGTTTGAGCACCTATTTCACCCTGTCTTTTTTCATCCAAAGCGAAGATACGGTGCTGGTGCCGGATCTGACCGGAAAAAATGCGGTTGCCGCGCTGGAAACCCTTTCCGCCCTGGAATTAAACACCCGGGTGGGAGAAAAGGAATACAGCACGGAAGTGCCCGAAAATCACGTAATCGCCCAGAAGCCCGCCCCGGGCCGGAGCATCAAGGTTAACCGCGAAGTGTCCCTGGTGATCTCCATGGGGCCTTCCACCGTGACCGTGCCAAATGTTGAAAACCAGGAACTGTCGCAGGCCCGGATGACCCTTGAGCAAAAAGGCCTGACTGCCGGGACGGTGACCCGTGTCCATGATGCAAATACCCCGCGCCGCCGGATTATGGCTCAGCATCCGGCCCCGGAAGACGGCGTCCGGCGCAGCAGTCCGGTGAATCTGCTGGTTAGCGCCGGTCCCCGGCCAAAGGCGTACATGATGCCGGATCTGCGAGGCAAATTTCTGGATGAGGCCATGCTTTTAATTGAAAGCCATCAAATCAGCCTAGAAGAACTCAAATCCGTCCATGATCCGTCAAAACCGGAAAACACGGTCACGGGTCAGGCCCCGCCGTCCGGGTACCGGGTTGAGGCCGGCGCTCCGGTTCGCCTGATCATCAACCGCCGGCCCGGAAGCCGGCAAGCCGGCCGGGATGAAAAAAAGCCGCTTTTTTCCCATCGGCTGGCACCGGGTTTTTTAAAACAGCGGGTGAGATTGGAAATGAGCGGGTTTGGCGCCCATATGGTACTGCATGAAGGCCTGATGGATCCCGGCGCCGTGATCTGGGCCATTGTTCCGGAGCATACAGAAGCAGCGGTTTTTTTGTATGTAAACGGCAAGCTTGTTGAGTCGCAGGTTTACAACTGATAAAGCCTGTAGAAAGCTTTTTACGGCGCCATCAAAATTGGAATGCGGCAAAAACCCCATGGAGAGTGACGAATGAACGCAATCATTGCCCCCTCGATTCTTTCTGCTGATTTTGCCAGGCTCGGACAGGAAATCACGGCCGTGGAACAGGCCGGTGCCGACTGGATTCACGTGGATGTCATGGACGGCCACTTTGTTCCAAATATCACCCTGGGCCCCATGGTGGTGGAAGCCGCCCGGAAAACAACCGCCCTGCCTCTGGATGTGCACCTGATGATTGACAATCCGGACGAATTTATCGGCGAGTTTGCCAAAGCCGGCGCAGACCTGATATCCGTGCATGCTGAAACCTGCCCGCACCTGCACCGCAGCGTGGAGTTAATTGAAAGCTGCGGATGCCGTCCCGGCGTGGTGCTCAACCCGGCTACCCCTTTGAGCTGTCTGGACTGGATCCTTGACCGGCTCCATTTTGTGCTTTTAATGAGCGTAAATCCCGGCTTTGGGGGTCAGTCTTTTATTGACGCTTCCCTGGATAAAATCCTGGCTCTCAGACAGACCATTGTCCGCCATGGGCTTTCCACCCTGATCCAGGTCGACGGCGGGGTCAATGCCCAGACCATCGGAAAAATCGCAGCCGCCGGCACGGACGTGTTTGTTGCCGGGTCTGCCATTTTTAACAGCCCGGATTACAGCCAGACCATTTCCGGCATGAAAGCCGCTGCTGCAGAAGCTGCAGCGCCCCGGTTTCAAGAGCTCGGAAAAGACTGAAAAACCCGAAGCAAAAGGACTCAGGCCAGATGGAAACCAAACAGATCCTGGTAATTCACGGCCCCAACTTAAACATGCTCGGCACCCGGGAGCCGGAAACCTACGGCACACAAAGCCTTGCCGATATTGATGCCGCCCTGGTCCAGGCCGCCCAGGCCAACAGCACAGGCCTGCAAACCCTTCAATCCAATCACGAGGGCCAGATCGTGGATGCCATCCAGCAGGCCCGGGGCGTGTTTGACGCCCTGATCATCAACCCGGCAGGCTACACGCACACCAGCGTGGCCATCCGGGATGCCATTTCCATGCTGGAAATTCCCGTCATTGAAATTCATTTGTCCAATATATACAAGCGCGAGCCCTTCAGGCACAAATCCATGATCACGGATGTGGCCACAGGGCAGATCTGCGGGTTTGGCCATCACGGATATCTGCTGGCCCTGCAGGCAGCGCTTCAGATGATACAGACATAACAGGATTTTTCCGGGCCCGGCCTGAACCGGGCCCGGTTGGATTTGATCAGCCCAGATGTTCCAGTGCGATATTGAGCATGCGGCGAATGGGTTCGGCAGCCCCCCAAAGGAGCTGATCGCCAGCGGTGAAAAAGCTCAGGTACTCGGGGCCCATGTTCATTTTCCGGATGCGGCCCACCGGCACGGTCAGGGTGCCGGACACAGCAGCAGGCGTCAGCCGTGCAAGGGTGTCCTGCTTGGTGTTGGGCACTGTTTCCACCCAATCATTGGCAGCGCCGATCATGTCGGTGATTTCATCAACAGGCACATCCCGGGTGAGCTTTACGGCAATGGCCTGGCTGTGGCTGCGCATGGCGCCGATGCGGACGCAGATCCCGTCTATGGGAATCGGGGAATCGGTCTGCAGAATCTTGTTGGTCTCGGCAAAGCCCTTCCATTCCTCCTTGGTCTGGCCGGATTCCATGGGACTGTCAATCCAGGGAATCAGGCTGCCGGCAAGGGGGACGCCGAAGTGCTCAACAGGAAAATCCTGCCCGGACATGGCGTCAAGCACCCGCCGGTCGATATCCAGGATGGCTGAGGCCGGATCGGCCATCAGGTCTTCGGCGCTTTGGCCGATGATTTTCATCTGGGAAACCAGTTCCCGCATGTTCTTGGCCCCTGACCCGGAGGCCGCCTGGTAGGTCATGGAAGACATCCATTCCACCAGGTTGTTTTCAAACAGGGCGCCTGCGGCCATGAGCATGAGGCTGACCGTGCAGTTGCCGCCGATAAAGTTTTTCACCCCGTCGGCCATGGCCTGGTCAATGATTTTTCTGTTGACCGGATCAAGCACGATAATGCTGTCATCGGCCATGCGAAGTGCGGATGCCGCATCAATCCAGTAACCGTTCCAGCCCTTGCTTCGCAGCTCCGGGTAAACTTTCTGGGTATAACCGCTGCCCTGAGAGGTGACAATGATATCCATACCGGCCAGCAGGTCGGTGTCATGGGCGTCTGCCAGGGGCGGGACCGGTTTCCCGATATCCGGGCCGGCCTGGCCCGCCTGGGAGGTGGAGGCAAAAAGCGGTTCAAAGCCCTCAAATCCATTTTCCGCCCGCATGCGATCCATGAGCACAGAGCCCACCATGCCCCGCCATCCGATAAAAGCAACCTTTAACATATGTATTCTCCTTTGAACCTATCGTATCTGAAAAGATAACCGTATTTATTTATAAGCCGTTGACCTGCTTTGTCAACCGCCAATGTGCAGACGGTTTAAAGCCTCAGTAAAAAATTGAAAACTCAGCGGTTTGCTGGTAAATTAAACATTACAGGCAAATTATTGCCATGATACGAATCATTTGCGAAAACAGCCATGCCCATTTTTGAATACAGCGCCTTAAATGCCAAAGGCAAAAGCGTCTCTGACATCATTGATGCTGAAAGCGTGTCCGCGGCCAGGCAGAAGCTGCGGGCCTCCCGGATCTACCCGGTCTCCATTCGGGAGGTTGATGACAGCCAATCCCGCCAGAGCGGTTTTCTGGAAAAATTGCTGCCCGCTTTTGGCTCCCGGGTCCGGCCCGGGGAACTGGCGATCATGACCCGGCAGCTGGCCACCCTTTTGCAGGCCGGTTTTCCTCTGGTATCGGCCATTTACACACTGATCCCCCAAACCCGTTCCAGGGTTTTCAAGCGGATGCTGTCTCAGATCAAGGATGCCATAGAAGAGGGATCCGGCTTTGCCGAGGCCCTGTCTGAATATCCTGAGACGTTTTCCCCCATTTATATCAACATGGTCCGTTCCGGTGAGTCCTCAGGCACACTGGAACTGGTGTTAAACCGCCTGGCCGACATCACCGAACGCCAGCAGGCCCTTTCCAACCGGGTCCGGTCGGCAATGGCCTACCCTGTTCTGATGTTGATTGTCGGGATCCTGATTCTGATGTTTCTGCTGACCTATATCGTGCCCAGCATTACCGCCATTTTCACGGACATGGACCAGTCCCTGCCCGCCCCGACCCGGGCCTTGATTGCAGTCAGTGAATTTTTGAAAGCCAGCTGGTGGATGCTTCTGGGGGCGATGGTGATGCTTTTGGCGGGCCTGCGGCATTTCGGGCGTACCCAACAAGGAGCCTACCGGCTGGACAAGGCCGTCCTGCAAATCCCCCTGGCCGGGAATCTGAAAACCAAGCTGGCTGTGGCGCGTTTTTCCCGAACCCTTGGCTCGCTTCTGGAAAACGGCGTTCCCCTGATGGCGGCCTTGGACATTGTGAAAAACATCGTGGGCAACCGGGTGATTGCCGAGGCCGTGCAAACCGCTGCAGCCGAAGTGGAAAAAGGTGCAGGCCTGGGTAAATCACTGGAATCCTCGCGGTTTTTTCCGAACCTGGCTGTTCAGATGATCCAGGTGGGCGAAAATTCCGGGGAACTGGAGGCCATGCTGGCCAAGATGGCTGATATCTATGAAAACGAGGTGGAAAGCACGGTCTCCGGTCTGACCGCCATGCTCGAGCCCGCCATTATCCTGGTGATGGCCGTGGTGGTGGGCTTTATTGTCCTGTCCATCATTTTGCCGATTTTTGAAATGAACCAGATGATCGGATAATCGGGTTTCAGCCCCGCCCGTGCATGGGCCCTATCCCGGATTTTCCCGGGACTTCAGGGGCCTTTTGGACTCTGCAAGTTCCCGCTGAAGCCATCCATCCTCCTTATGGTTAAAATGAGCCGTGAATCGCCAGCATTGCACCCCGGGGCCGGAGCTGCAGGGAAACGGCCGGTCCATGGGTGTCTTTGAGCCGGCGGATAAATTTTTCGCTTTGCCGGTAATTGTATTTATGGGCGCTTGTCACCCCGCCGGCAATGCTGCCGCTGTAAAACCCCAGGCCGGCAAGGCCGGTCAGGGCGCCCAGGGCGGGCAAATCCTCGTCAAAACACTGCCATGAAGCCACTGCCAGCGCCGAGGTCAGAAAAAAAGCCACCCCGGCTTCCCGGATCCGGCCGGTATACAGATACCCCCCGCCGGGCACCGCAGACAGCAGACCGGCTGTCAACGGGCTTTTTTGTTTCATTTCATCCGGATCATCCAGGGATGAAACAATGGCCTCAACATTATAGCGATCTTGATTTTTTTCACTAATGGCCAAAAACGACGACCTTGCCCGGGAAAAATCACCGGCTTCCAGCAGAATCCAGGCCATCTGACTGCGGGCCCGGTCACGGACTTTCGGATCGGGCTCCTGCCGGATGATCTGTTGGAGCATCATCGCTGAACGGTCAACGTCATTTTGCTTCTGATAGCACCGGCTGATCATGAACCTGGCTTCAAGGGCCTGTTCGGAGCCGGGATAGGATCGAATCAACCGGTCAAAGGCATCAATGGCCCCCTGGTAGCGCTGCATGGAAAACCGGGCCATTCCCGCGTAAAACGCAGCAGCCGGTGCCCGTTTGTCCTTTTCAAAAAAATGAACAAACCGGTCAAATTCCGTGGCTGCGGCCTGAAAGTCCTGTTGATCATAAAGCTTTTGCGCAAAGGCGTATGCCGCCCCGGGGGTCACGGTCAGCTCCCGGGCAGATGCCGGCAGGGCCAGCATAAAACATAGAAGCCCCACCACACTCAACGTCAGAAAAAAGGGTAAACCCGATTGGGGCCGCTTTGATTTCAAATCCATATCCATAGTCCTTACAGTAAACAGTGTCAACAAAACCGGGATCAGCTCTGGGTTACCCGCAGCACCTCCTCAATTGTGGTCTATCCTTTCAGTATCTTGTCAATGCCGTCCTGATAAAGGGTTGTCATTCCGGCCTGCACAGCTTCCATCTTGATCCTGTGGGAATCATAGGTTTTCAGCACCAGATTCTGCAGCTCCGGGCTCAATTCCAGGATCTCATAGATTCCCAGCCGTCCCCGATATCCGCTGTGAAAACAATTGCTGCAGCCCACTGCCTTATAGATTGCTGATTTTTCGGCCTCCTGCGGGTCAAGACCAAGCCGTTCCAGGGTGGCGGCATCCGGTGCATAGGCCTGCTTGCATTCATTGCAGAGCAGGCGCACCAATCGCTGGGCGATCACTGCGATTACCGAGGAAGAAATCAAAAAAGGCTCAATTCCCAGATCCACCAGGCGGGTGATGGCACTTGCCGAGTCGTTTGTGTGCAGGGTGGAAAACACCAGATGGCCTGTCAAAGCCGATTGCACACCGATTTCAGCGGTTTCCAGATCGCGCATCTCCCCGATGAGAATCACATCCGGGTCCTGACGGACAATGGAGCGAAGCCCCCTTGCAAAGGTGAGCTCGATTCTGGGGTTGACCTGGATCTGATTGACCCCCTTGAGCTGGTATTCCACAGGGTCCTCGATGGTGATGATATTGATATCCGGGGAATTGAGGCTGGAGAGCACGGCATACAGGGTGGTGGTTTTGCCGCTGCCCGTGGGGCCGGTTACCAGGATGATGCCGTGGGAATAGTGGATCAGCCGGTGGATGGTATCAAGTTTTGTCTGGGACAGGCCCAGCTCTGAGAGCTGAAACAGGGAGCCGGATTTGTTGAGCAGCCGCATCACCACCCGCTCCCCGTACTGGATCGGAATGGTGGAAACCCGGATGTCAATGTTTTGATCACCGATTTTGACCTCAAAGCGGCCGTCCTGGGGCAGGCGCTTTTCCGCGATATTCATCCTGGCCATGACCTTGATGCGTGAGGCCAGCGACGCCTGCATCCACTTTGGAGGAGTGAGAAGATCATAGAGAATACCGTCGACCCGGTAGCGGATCTTTAAGCTGTATTGCTCCGGCTCGATGTGAATATCACTGGCACCGATTTTTACAGACTGGGAAATCACGTGGTTGACCAGCTTGATGATGGGCGCATCACTGGTGTCATCGAGAAGGTCGGCGGTTTCCTCGATTTCGCTGATAATGTTGCCGGTGTTGTCCTCCATGTCGGCCACAAGCTGCTCTGCCGTGTCCCGGCTGCTGTCAAAGGCCATGTTGATCAGCGAGTAAATGGCATCCCGGGGCGCGAGCACCACATCGAATTCATCGATTTCCAGAAGCCGCACCAGATCATCCAGGGGCTGGAAAGCCGAGGGGTCATTGATGGCAATCACCGGGCGCGTGGTTTCGGCCTCACTGCTGCCGGCTTTTTCCGGATCAGCGGCACACGTCCGGCAAATGGGCACCATGGCGTATTTTTTCAGAAACCCGATGGGCACCCTGCGAGCAAATTCGGTCTCAAAATCCTCAGGCGGCAGATGGGTCCAAAACGGCAGGTCATAAACCCGGGAAAAGGCCTGGAGCAGCTGATGTTCAGAAAGGATCTTCTTTTTCAGGATCACCTCGGACAAGGGGACATTCTGCTGCCTTGCCAGCCTTCCGGCCTCAGTGATATCGCTTTCATCCACGCCGAATTCGCGGGTCAATATATCGGTTAAATGCTGTTTCATTTACCGGTGTTTTCTTCTGATTTTTGGTTCATGGCGACACTGTCAGCCGATCTCCGGGCCGGATAACGGAATCCTCTGTCAAGCCGTTTATTTCAAGCAGCGTGTCAAGCCCGATGTTGTGTCTGCGGGCAATGGAATACAGGGTATCGTTTTTCTTCACCGTGTATTGCCCGGCCGCGGTCGGGTCAGTCTCTGGCTGATCGGCTTCCGGGCCTGTTCCGGATTTGGGCAGTGTCAACGGAAATTCGTTTGCAGAGCGCGCGTCTTTATTCTGCGGCTGCCCATAAAGCTTGATGGTTTCCTCGGGCACTGTTTGAAACTTTTCCTTGTTTTCCTTGTAGAATTCAGCGGCTTCATCCGGCGCGGCCATGACCCTGGGGGTAATAAACACAAAAAGGTTGGTCTGGTCCGAGGAATCGGAAAGGGATTTAAACAGCCATCCGATCAGCGGCACCCCGCCAAGGCAGGGCACCCGGTACTCGGTTTTTGTTAGGCTTTCGTCAATCAGGCCGCCGATGACCACCGTATTGGTGTCATTGACCTCAACGCTCACCTCCATGATCAGGGCTTCAATATAAACCATGGCCCTGGGCACATCGAGCTTTTCAATCACGGATTTCAAAACCTCGTAATCATCTTTTTCCGCTCGTATGATCAGGCTGTTGGTGGCCTGGTCCGCGGTTACCTGCACCGCTTCGGATACAATGGGCGCCTGCTTTTTTCCCTCCTGCTGTTCCTGACTTGCGGGCAGTTCCTGCAATACCCCCACAAGGTCCTCAGCCTTGGCGTTTTCCAGGTAATAAACATTGATTTTTTCTTTTCCCTTGGGCATTTCCTTATCAAGGGTCTTGACAAGCTGCCTGACCCGCTCTGTGTCGGGCTCGCTGGCCTGAACAATCAGGAGGTTGGTCCGTCTGTCTGCAACTGCGGTGATCTTGTCCCTGGCAAACCTGCCTTCTGACTGCCCCTGGCCAAACACGGAATTGACGATTGAGACAATGTCTTCGGCATTGGAATGTTCAATGGGAAGCATGAGAATTTCACGGCCGGTTCCGGGCACATCAATGGCGTCAATGATGCGCATCAGCCGCTTGATATTGGAATAGACATCCGTGACAATGAGCGTGTTGGTGGGCGCATAGGAGATGATCACGCTGCTTTTGGAAATCAGGGGGGCAAACAGCTGCTTGATCTCATCGGTACTGGCATATTCCAGCGGAATCAGCTGGGTGACGATTTTGTCCTCGCCTCTGCCGCCTTCCCTTTTCAGCTTCGCTTCGGACGCCGCTGAGCATCAGGCCGCCGGGCCGGCCGTTTTCAAAATAAGGCCTTATGCGCACCTGGCGCCTCAAAGTGTTGGCATCCTGCAAGGTTTCATTCATTTGCTGACTGGATATGGACACGGGTTCTTCTGAAACAGAAATGTCTGCCGCCTCAGGCACCGGTTGGACTTGTCCGTCAGAAAGGCGGCCGGCCTGATCAGCCAGTTCCTCCATCTCCAGGATTTCATCTTTGCCGTTTACCGTCAAAATAACCCTTTTGCGCAGAATCATCCTGATCCGCGCCTGGTCAATAGTATCGCCCTCCTGGTAAAGGCCCTGTTTGCCGCAAGGTCAAGCCTGGCTGAAACCATGTCGTAAAACAGGTCTGCACATACAAAAACCGCTGCGGCCGCAAGCAGCACACGAATGATTTTCAGAATGGTTTTTATCATCTTCTTATAAACCGTTTAAATATCCGCATGTTGCCCCCTCGGCCCGGAAATCACCGGATCTGCCAGGATGGCTGATTCAGGGAGCCGGCAATGCGAAGCGATAGCCCTTCGCCGCTTGTGAATTTTTCCGGCAGCAGTCCCCCCATGGCCCTGGCCAGGGTCGGATTCGGCCGAACCGTGGCGGAAATCTGAATCCGGCTGTTTTCAAAGGGCCGGCGAATGAGAATACGGCCGGTGCCCCGGGCGGACACCTGGTTTCCCTTAAGTTCGATCTGCCGGATATTTACCTGTTGACCCTCAATTTCCAGGTCCGTCTCAATGGATTCAAACGTTAATTGTTTTATGCCAAAGACGGCTTCCTGCATGGCAATCGTGCACTGGCTGGCTGTCAGCTCAATGGTGCCGCTGCCGCCGGTTTGCCCGGCAAAACCGCCATTAAATTCAATGGTTCCGTCCAGGCTGCCGGAAACCGTATGCCCGCTCATGTTTCGGATCAAAACAATGCTTTCCAGGTCTGCATTTTCAAGCCGGATATAAAAGGAATTGTCCGCCTCGCTGCCGGAGGCATCTTTCATGGCCACCCAGCCCAGGGCCCGCCCCTCACCCAGGCTGATTTTAAAATCAAGGGTGTCAAAAATGCCCGGCAGTTTTCTATACGCCGGAGACAGAATCGTACGGCCGGTTTCCAGGGCATCCATCTGCCGGTAAACCAGGGCAGCTTCACCTATGACCAGACACGGGGGAAAACCCGGTCTCACCGATGCAATTTCAAGCGACACCGCATTGTCCGAGGCCTTCCGAACCTGGTGTTCCAGGTATTTTTTCACTGCATTGGCAGGGAATAAAAGATAGAGAAACACGGCTGCCAGTAAAGTAATATAACATATCCAGGCAAGCCGTTTTTTTGATTTTTTCAACATGAATAATGCGTCCACTTGGATTGCGGGCTGCTATGCATCCACTGCCTCGGCCTGCATAACCACGGAAAGCAGCCCTTCTTTCTCCCCGGCTTTGGAAATCGACAACCGGCTGACCCGGACCATATTTTCAGATGTCTCCACCTCAAACAGGTAGGATGTCAAATCTTTAAGGGAAATATCCTGAAGTTTGAGTTCAACATAGGAAATGGTTGTGCCGGATGTCTCATCAGTTGAGCTGCTGGGTTTCATATAGGTGATGTATTGCTTCACCCCGGTTTCTCCGGCAACCCGGTCCATGAATGAAAACAGGGTAAACCCCGACGGTCTGAGGGCATACCGGTTTTGAGTGCGTTCTGAATTTGCCTGCATCACCCGGTGCTGCCGGTACATTTCAACCATTTCCACAAGCGCGGCCTGCTTGAAAGCCAGTTGATCACGAAGCTGGCTGCGTTTTTCAAAAACCGGATGCACCAGGAGCTCAAAAAACAGGAAAACAGCCACAAATCCGGCACCTGCTGTTACCGCCAGTTTTTCCCTGCGGTTGAGATTGATCATTTTTTTCATCTGCCCGGCACCTCCGGCCGTTAAAGCGGCTCTTCGGCCAGATCCGCCTTGATCCGGAACCGTACGCGATTGGCGGACTGGTCCATATTGGCGGAACTGATGGTGATCTGCTTGAAAAAAGCGGATTTTTGCAATTGCATTTTTATATCATCAACTGCGTTGAATGTATCGGTGAGCCCCGCGAGCTGCACGCTGGTGTCGCCCCGGACAAACCGGGTCAACACCATATTGATGCTGTCAGGAATCAATTCACTGACATCTTTTAAAATATCCACATTGCGGATACCCGCCCCATCCTCTCCGGAAAACACGTTTTGTTTTTCCAACTGGGAAAGGCCCGCCTCCATCTGCTGCACGGGATCAACAATGCGGGTGGCATCCGGGAAGGCCTGTTGAAATATTTTTGTGATCTGCCGGTCTGTTTGTGCAATGCGACGCTCCATGTGCCGGTTTTCCATGATTGCCTGAATCATCAGCACCATAAAAACAAAAAAAGCCAGCACGCCAATGCTGATGATCTCACTGCGGTTTTCAGCCCAGTATTTCTGCAGCACATGATGGCTGCGGTTGAACTGAAAGGGCCGGATACCGGCTGTTTCAATCCCTGCCAGGCTCAGGGCGCAGTTGGCCCGGGAGCCGATACCCAAATCTTTGTCTGGTAATTGATAGAGCCGGGTTTCGGCAGCCAGGTTCAAAAAGCGAACTTCTGTTTCCAGGGCTCCGGACAGTTTTTCAGCAAAGCCGTCATCGGCTTGATCTGTGCCGGAAACAAAAATGCGCCCAAGTTCCGGATCCGTGTCATACAGGGTTTCAAAGGAAGCCAGCATTCGTTGGATGCCTGCTGCGATTATATCCGCACATTTGGCTGCATCAGCGGCCCCGCCCGTGCGAAGGGCCTGGATCATGTGAATTTTACCGTCAACAACCATGCAGGCAGCCACATTAGGGCCGTCAATGTCGAGCAGCAGAAAATTTTTCTCCCCGGTCTCAGACAGGCGGGAGACACAAAGGGCTGCGGCCGCAGAACCGATGGTGACCGCCCTTGGCGTTAGATCCAATCGCCGGAAAATTTCCTGAATGGTTTCAAGTTTCCGGGTTTCCACGGCTGCCACGAGCAGGTCGGTCTGTTCAGCCTGGCGGACAATGAGAAAATCCGTCTGCACGCCACTGATTTCAAACGGCAGGGTGGGCTCCAGCTCAAAGTCAAGCACCTGGCGGATTTTTCTGTTGTCTTTAAACGGCACCTGCAGGTTGCGAAAAGACACCTCTGATGCGGCAATGGAAACAAGACAGCCGGCGCCCTGAGCAGGAATCTGGCTGATCACTGTATCCATGGCCCAGGCCAGGCGTTCTTCCGGGCCGGCGGCTTCTTCCGGGGCATCGCCGAAAGACACGAACTTGTGGGCCTCGATCCGGTTGCCCTTCAGGGCGGTGCGGACCAGCACGGCACACAGGCCCTGCTTTCTGATATCAATGGATAGAATCCGGTTGCTCATAACCGTGTTACGGCATTGGTTTTAAATTTTTTCACAGGGCCTTATGCGATTTTCAAGCAGCCCCTGATTCAATATATCCTATTCATACTGCCAGTGCAATACACGACATTTCCATTCCCCGGATTTCTTCTGCTCCCGCCGCACAACCACCCGGGCGGCCATGGAACTTTGATTTTCCCGGGCTCTGCACCGGATGCGAAACAAATCACTTTTGACCGCCACCAGGGAGGAATCAATCTCCACGTCTTCCATCCCTGGAACCTGCCGGTACCAGGTCGGACTGGTCAAGTCATAGAGATACTCACCGCCTGAAGTTTCCTTGCGAAAAGCGGTCATTTCCGGAGCCAGAAATTCAAGACCCGCCGGCAGCAGCGCGGCTAAAACGGGTATCCCGGCAGTGTTGATATTGATCCGGCCGTCATAAGTATAATCATGGGGGTTGTTTCCTGCCGGTGCAAGGCCGTGTACTGTCAGAAAATCGCGCAGGCCTGCATTTTCATCATCTGCGGAAAACAGCTCCGGGGTGATGTTGCGCACGCGCAGCAGCTCGGACAAATGCCGCACAGGGCCGTTTCTGCACTTGTACGGCGGATCCCGGTCCATGTAATAATCAGATTCCGCACCGCTCAGGCCTGTTATGGCTTCATCATCTCCGGAATCAATCCAGTCCTTGATCGGATTGATGATCATTTCCGGCTCCAGAGGTTCTTGTGCTGTCGCTGTATCGGGTTGATCCTGCTCCTGAAAAAACAATTCAACAAACCGGAGCCACAATTGCTGCTGAACAGGGTTAAAATCGCGTCCGGCCGGAAACTGCACCAGGGCGTTGACCTGCATACGGGCGCGTTCATCGGTGATTTCAATCTGCAATTCATCTTCGCCATACCCGGCCCGGCCAAGATAGCCGCTGATTTTTTCCGGGTCTGCCCAGTCTTCCTGGACGGAATCCACTTCCGTCTGCTCCTTGTCGCGAATCAAAATCCGCATGGCCAGGCTGACACCGGATTCGATTTTTTGCTGCAGAACCTGTCTGTCTCTGGCTGTCCCGCTTCTGCTCAGCGAAGCGCCGGTCTGCCGGTTTAACTCAAAGGTCACGGCGATCAAAACCGTGATAATGCTCAGGGTGATGATCAGGGCAATGCCGTGATTATTGGTTTTTAACACGTTCAAGGGGCTCCCTGCCAGCCGGTACAACCACCCGGGTAAAAAACGGATAGCTTCCCTGGTCGGTTTCAATTTTAAAAAAAATTTCAACACCTGCCGGGGTTGCGTAGTCTGTTGCCTCATCAGAGGAATCCCAGGTTTTCCGGTCATCGCCCCCGTGATCGAAATATGTCAGGGCAAACTCCGTGATATGGGTGCAAAGCACCGGCGCGCTGTCCGTATCCCATTGATCTGTATCCCCATCCCAGGCAAACGGCCGATCCCCGCGCCTGAGAACATAACCGCGGTCCGGTTCCTGGCTTTTTTCAACAAAATACCGGAGTTGCGCCAGGCCGGCGGCGGTTTTCTGCGGGTCTGCGCTGCCCGTGGAAACCGGCAGGTGGGCAAAAGCGGCAAACCGCAAGCCTGAAAAGGAATCACCGCCAATAAAATCGGTTTGCCCCACAAAGGCGTAAGGATCCGGGTCGTCTCCGGCATTCGGTGGGATAAACAGGGGATAGGGATCGGCATAAGCCGACCGCAGATCCGTGCTGATCCGGTGCAGGCACCCGGCACCCATTGCAAAAACCCTGTCCCCTTCCTTGATGGCACCTATCCGGGATAAGGCGGCGTTCATTGCGCTGTAGACAATAGTAGCAATTACGGCAAAAATAACAACTGCCATCAACACTTCCAGCAGGGTAAAGCCCGGATTTCCGGACATCTTTGGCTGGTTTTGATGCCGGAGCGGATTCATGGCCGCGATTCCTCGTTTTTGGCCGAAATCTGCCGGGTGATTTCATAGACAAGCCCCCATGCTGAATGCCGGACAGTAATGCTGGCTTCCAGAAAAGGCATGTTTTCATTGTCTTCCACATTGATTTCCCGTGACCGGACCCGGCTCTGCCAGGTATATCCGGAAAAATCCGGACCGAAATCCCCGCTGTCTTCGCCCATAAAAGAATCGGGCTCCATCCGGATTTGCGCAACCCTGGCCTGGGCCAGAAACGGGGCCAGGGAATAGAAGCGCACGGTTTCATTCATGGAAATGGTCTGGCCCTGCAGGCGGATAATGCTCACAAGAACCGTGGCGATAATGGCCAGGGAAACCAGGACTTCCAGCAGGGTGAATCCGCGGTCGGCGGCCTGGCGATGTTCCATGCCGCAATAATGATCATTCATGGCTGCCGCTGATTTTGATATCGGGCAAAAACGGATTGATTTCATAGGAAATGCGCTGATTGCCGCGGGTTTGGACATAAATAACAGCCTGGTCCGAATATCCCCGGGGATAAAAACGGATCTGCGCGGTGCCGGCAGATATTCTGTGGTCACCGGCAAACACCACCTCAGAGATGCGGTTTGTTCCGGACAGGGATAATCCCTTTGATTTTGCGGCTTCCAATGCCGGCTCGTCCATGTCATGCCGGCCGGCCCAGAGCCGGTTTTCATCTACGTCAACAAAGAGGATAAACTGTATCTGATTTTCAACAGCCCGGTTTTTCAGATCTTTTACCTGAAGCTGCAGCCAGGCGGAAAGTTTTCTGGAATCAGAGGAAAAAAAAGATTCATGAAGCCTGGGTACGGCAAAAAACAGCATAACACCCAAAAGACTGATCACCACGATCAGCTCAATGAGTGTAAAGGCCTGGTTATTCAATGAGTATCATCCATTTTAATGCGGATATCACATAGCCAAGGAGGAAATGAAAATGCAGGATTCAGAAGCCGCAATTCTGGACCGGCCCGAAATTTTACAGATCCTGTTTCATCCCCGAAAGGCCCCGGACACGCCGCCTCCTGCCGGGACCGTGGATCTGGACGTGGCCGCCGAGGACGGGGTGAATCTGGGGTGCCGCTTTTACCTGGCGTCCGGCGATCAGCCCCATTTGCTGTTTTTCCATGGAAACGGCGAAATCGCAGCCGACTATGATCCCGTGGGACCGGTGTACAATGAGCACGGGTTAAGCCTTCTCGTGGCCGATTACCGGGGCTACGGCAAAAGCACGGGATCGCCCACTGTGTCTGCCATGCTTTCAGACGCCAACCTGATACTCGATGCCGCTGCCGACTGGATGAAAAAAAACGGCCGGACCGGCCCCCTGTGGGTCATGGGACGATCCCTGGGAAGCGCATCCGCCCTGGAACTGGCCGCATCCAGACCCGAAGCCTTGGCCGGCATTGTCATTGAAAGCGGCTTTGCCCATACCATGTCTTTGCTCCAACATCTGGGCATGGATACCCGGTCTTTGGGGATCGAGGAAACTGCGATTTTTTCCAACGCGGAAAAAATCGCAAAATACAAGGGACCGGCATTGATTGTCCATGCCCGGTTTGATCACATTATTCCGCTTTCCCACGGACAGGACCTGTATCAAAAATGCGCATCTGACACCAAGGCCCTTGAAATTATTGAAAACGCCAATCACAACGATATCATGATCCGGGCCGGGCTGGACTATTTCCGAATGATCAGCGATTTTATCCGTAAGGCGGGCAATCGCTGACCGCCCGCACATGGCACTGACAGGTAAAATCCGCAGCCCCCGCATACCCCAGGCTGGTGTCCACAAACCAGGCGGCAACAAAGGATTTTCGGTCTGCGCTCCAGAATCGGTGGATATCTCCGGAAAAAACCGGGGGTGCGCAATAGTCGCCGAGAACAGATACCGGAACAAGCAGAAGAGCAAGTTCATCCACCGTGGGAAGGCGCCAGTTCTGGACGCCGCCAAAGGCCCGGGCATTTAGTGAGTCAATATATTGCCGTGCCCGGGACCACTCCATGGGCCAGGAAGAGCCGGCCTTCTGCCACAGCCGGCTGTGGGTCTTATCCCGGACAGTGTGGTCATCGCAGACCACAAACTCCGGGGTCCGCCGGCCTGACGGCCGCCAGAGCGCATCAAGGCCGAAGCGTTTTTTTGCCGCACTCAAAGAAACCTTCACAGGGGTGGTGCGCACCGGCTGGGTGTGGTCCGCATCAGAAGTCCGGCCCACAGCCGGCACCTCCTGCATTCGGCAGGTTTTTTCAAGGCGCTGCTGCCAGGAGTCAAAAGCCCTGTCCAGGGCGGTTGTCATCTCCCGGCAATCCGAAAAACGCTTGTCTGGTTTCGGGTGGGTGGCGCAAAGCAGAAAATCATCCCAGCATTGACCCAGCAAAGGGTTGATCTCACCGGGCACGGGCTTTTCTCCAAGATCCGGTGGCAGATAGCCTGTCAGCATCCGCCAGGCCAGAACCCCTGCCCCGTAGATATCGGCCCGTTCATCCACGCGATCCGGATCGGCTTCCTGTTCCGGGGCCGTGTAATACGGAGTGCCGATTTTAAACTGCTCGGGCACTCCCCGGGTTTCACCCCTGAGCAAAGACAGGCCGAAATCAATGATCCGCACCTGATCGGATTCAGAAATGAGCATGTTATAGGGCTTGACATCCCGGTGAATGATGCCCGCGTCATGGAGCCGGCCCAGCCCGGAGAGGACCTGGCGCAAGTAACGCACTGCCCGGTCCGGCGGCAGGCTGCGGGCGGGTGTTTCCATGATATAGTGCTCGCCTGTCATATCCCCGAGATTGACGCAGTGATATTCCATGGTAAAAAAGGGTCGGCCTTCACTGTCGCGGTCAAAATCCAGGATTGCCGCAACATAGGGATGCCGCAGATCTGCCAGAATCCGGGCCTCGTCCATAAACATTTTTTCAATGGCTTTGTCTCCCAGCAGCTGCACCATGTGGGGCCTTGGCCGAAGCCGTTTTAAGGCAACAGTTTTATTGATTTCCGGCAATTGGGCCTTATACACCCGCCCCATTCCGCCGGTGCCCAGCAGCCCGGTGACCTTGTATTTGCCGATATGCATGATTTCCCCGCTTTTTTCCCCCGGCAGGGCCGGGCTAAGAATGCCTGCAGCCCTGTATTGAGCCGGGCAATGGTTTGTGATATGAAACATCCGGGTCCGGGCAGTGCAGGAAACCCCGGCCTGAAAAATTTTGAAAATTTGAAACACAGTTTGGGTTTTATTATAACGGCACAAAACCATGAAGGATTTTTTCATGAATCCCCCATATGATCGCATTGAAATCATTGCCCTGTGTGCGGAAAGCCGGAAGGATCTTCAAAAACAGGTCAAAGATGCCGCAAAACAGGCATCCGGCACCGCAGCCCCGGAACAGCTCGGGGAAAGATCCCGCAGGGTTTTTTCGGAAAACGCCCCCCTGCGCCTGCTGATTGCAGACACGGTTCCCGGACAGATCCGGGAAAAACTCCAAATCGCTGAAACCTGGCTCAATGCACCGGAAACAGAAGAAAATCCGGTCCCGCCGGAAATATTTTACGGAGACAGCGCGCCTGACGGCAAACTGGCATTTCTGTTTCCCGGCCAGGGAAGCCAGTATGTCAACATGGGCCGGTCCCTTGTTTCCCATTTCGCCGAAGCCGGGCCGATTGTGGAAATGGCGGAAACCGCATTTGGCAGAAACCCATCCTTGTGCGCCCATCTGTATCCCCCGGAAACACAGGACAAGGAGGAAGAGCGCAGCCGGCAGGAAGCGCTTCGCAGAACTGACGTGGCCCAGCCGGCCATCGGTCTGGTCAGCGGAATTTGTCTTTCGATCCTTACCCGCCACGGCGTGCTGCCAGCGGCCGCCGCCGGCCACAGTTTCGGGGAATTAACGGCCCTGTGTGCGGCAAAAAGCCTTGATGAAAACGATTTTTTGACACTGGCCGCCGCCCGGGGCCGGTTTATGGCCCTTGCCGGCAAAAACTCCGGGGAAAGCGGACAAATGATGGCGGTCCGGGCAGGTGCAAAACAAATTGAGGAACTGATCCAAACACACCGGGCAGACGTGGTGATAGCCAACCGCAACAGCCCCAAACAGCAGGTATTGTCCGGTCCGCGCCAGGCCATTGAACAAATGCAGGAAATCTGCAGGAAAAATCGTATCATGGCAAAACCGCTGCCGGTGTCCGCGGCTTTTCACTCCCGGCTGGTCATGGATGCGGCTGCACCGTTTCAGGAGCTGGTTGCAAACACCAAATTTAAACGCCTGCAAATCCCGGTATACGCCAATACCACGGCCCTGCCCTACCCGGATGATCCGGCTGCGGCCAGGCAGCTGCTGGGCGGGCATCTGCTCAAGCCCGTGGATTTCATCAATACCGTGGAGCACATGTATGCGGCCGGAATCCGCACCTTTGTGGAGGTCGGGCCCGGGGCGGTGCTATCTGGCCTTGTCCGGCAGATCCTGGGCACACGACCGCACGCGGCCTTCTCCGTTGACGCCTCAGCGGGGCGTCAGCCCGCGGTGCTGGATATGGCCCAAAGCCTTTCCCGCATTGCGGCTTTGGGATACCCGGCGGAACTTCACCAGTGGCCGGCCGCAGGCCCGGATCAGGATTTGCTTCCTGTCTGCTGAGTTTGCTCAACAGCGCTTCCGCAATAGGGGCAGAACTGATAATCCCCGCTTGTGACCGGCGCGCTGCAGGACCGGCAGAAGTCAGGCACCGGGGCCAGTTCCACGATGAGTTCACCTTCGCGCACGGGCACCATTTTTTTGTCTTCGGTGTAGTTGGCGGTTTTCAGCACCCGCCGGACAATGCCGTCATCCGGGGCCAAAACAGCCTTTTCCTGTTTCATGATCGAAAGATTAAACAGCTCCTCGCCCTTTTTGACCACTTCGCCGGGCTGCGCATAAACCACCCACAGATCCCCGGAGCTCGGGGAGGCCACCTGATAGGGGTTTTCCGTGTCCGCCATCTCCGCCTCACCTGCGGCCTTTCCCTCAGGGGCCTGGACCTGGACCTCAAAGGTGATGATTTCGGAGTCCAGCAGATAGCGCACAATGCTGATGCCGCTTCTGCGAGGCTTGGAAATATCAAGGATAACCATTTTATGGGGTTTTCCCTGGCTGTCGGCAAATTCAAGGTCCTGTCTGGGCGCCAGGCCTTCGAACCAGACGTCAATGGGCAAAATATTGGGATCTGCGTATTTTTTCTGGAATTCAAAGGTTTTTAAGGCATCTCCCGGGTGATTGAGATACAGAATCAGCTCCTCTTGGGTGGGCATGCGTTTGATGCGGTTTCGAAGCGCAAGGGTCTCGGCCTGGATATCGATTTCCTCCAGGGAATCCAGTGGCGAGGCCTCGGTGCGCTGTTCCAGGGCCCGGCGGTATTCCGTGCCAAAGGCGCTTTGATAAACCCAGTCCGGGGGGAAACCCTGGGGCAGGCGGCCGTATTTGCCCAAAAGCAGGTCCCGGAATGCATCATTGCTGTCCTGGTAAAGTTTCAGACGATCCTTTTTCACCTGTTCGGACAGCTCCTGTTCCGGCTTTTCAGCCACGGCTTCGAGCACATCGAGCATATGGCGCACGTGATGTTCACCCCCGCGTTTGTATGCACCGGTAACCGCCAGAAAAGCCGTGTTCCAGGTAATCTGGGAGCCCGGTGTCACATCGTGATAACGAACAATCTTGCGGGTTCCGGCCAGAAACCGCAGCATGTGGGGCAGCAGCCGGATATAGCCCTGTTTCATGGCCCCTTCCTGGGAAGACGAGGTGGCCCCACCGGGCATGCCGTGTTCCACCACATCGTAATCAATGCCCCTGAAATGGGGAGAGCAGTACTGATCATAATAGGGCATGATCTGCTTTAGAACAAAGCCGCAGTCGCGGATCATGTCCCGGTCCAGGCGGGTTTGAAGACCCAGTTCGTCTTCCATGTAGGCGGCTGTGGACAACACTTCGCCCTGACCGTACCAGCGAACCGCAGCGCCAATGGCCGTATCCACGATATGGACCCCGGCTTCTGCGGCAGCGCCTACAGCCGGCACAAACAGTCCGTCAGTGTAGTGCCGGTGGTAATGGAGCACCAGCTCCGGGTATTTTTTACGGATGGCGCCCACCAGCTCCCGCATGAAGCGCGGGGGACACACCCCTGCCATGTCCTTTAATCCCAGGATGATCATGGATGCGGCCCGGTTTTTGTCCACCCCGGCGGCCCGGGCGCACATCTCCAGGATCTGTTCGGTGACCTCCAGGTAATGGCCCACGGTAAAGCCCGGGGCCCAGGAAAGGGAGAGGGCCGGCTCGAAAATGCACTCATTTCCAGACAAAACGATTTCAGCAAACGGGCGCATGTTTTCCACATGGTTGAGAAAATCAAAGCATCGGATCACGTCGTAATGGGCGCAGATCATTTCCCCGGTTTTCTGCATCAAAGAGCGGGGCTGGGGCTTGTAGCCCAGCACGTTGGTGGACCGGATCAGGATCTGCTTCAATGAGTTGGGGGCAAAATCGTTCCACTGCCGGGCCTCGTAAAACGGATAAGTCATGTTGGCGAGCATGGCCACATGAAAATGGGCACCGCCGCCGTTTTCAATGGAGAAAAACCCGCAGCGATCCAGATAAGGCCCCACCAGCCGGTCTTCGGCCAGCCTGAACCGGTTGCCGCTGTTGGACTGGGTGATATCTCTGGTGGTGGTGTCGGTAAAATGGACAATGCCCTGTGCACGGGTGTCGCGCACCAGATCAAGGGCGGATCTGCGGTCCCTTCCGGGATAGGAAAGCACTTGGCGGCCGGCATCTTTTTCCCGGCTGTCCATTGCGGGCAGCACAGCCTCAAACCGCCCCACCCGTCTGTCGCTTCGGCCCCGGTATTGCCCGAGCTCCACAAACGGATTATAGCCCCGGGCAGAGATTTCGGCCACCAGCCGGGAAATGCGAAGGGCCTCTGGCTCAATGTCTGAGTAAAACATCAGTTCCGGGTGTTTTTCAATAAACCGGGTATCATAATCGCCTTTGACAAACACCGGATGGCGGACGATCTGGCTGTGAAACGGGATGGTGGTTTTCACCCCGGAGATCATGTATTCCCGAAGGGCCCGCTGCATGAGCTTGACTGCCTTGCCCCAGGAATTGCCATAGGTGATCAGCAGGGCAGCGGCCGAATCATACTGGGAGGGAAACTCATAGCCCTCGGTCACACAGGAATCCAGTCGCACCCCCTGGCCCCCCGGGGACACGTACCGGCTCAGCAGCCCGGAATTGGGGGCGAAATCGTTCTGTGGATCCTCGCAATTAATCCGGCACTGCATGGCGTGCAGGTAGGGCACGGTTGTCTGATCTGAAAACCGGAGCCCGGCGCCGAAGGCAACAGCGATCTGCTCTTCGACAAGGTCAATGCCGTAGCGGCATTCGGTGATGCCGTGTTCCACCTGCAGCCGGGTGTTGACCTCGATCAGATAGGGATCGGCCTTTTCATCCACTAAAAATTCCACTGTGGCCAGGCTGTAATAGCCCACCGCTGAAACCAGTCTTCGGGCATAATCCTTGAGCCGTTCCCGCAGATCCGGGGTCATTTTGGACCATGGCGACGGAGTGATTTCCACCAGTTTTTGGTGGTTTCGCTGAACCGTGCAGTCACGCTCGTCAAAGGCAAACACATTGCCGTACTGGTCAGCGATCACCTGGATTTCAATATGGCGGACACTGGGCAGGTATTTTTCCACATATACCCGGGGATTGCCAAATGAGGCCTCGGCCATGACAGATGCCTTGTGAAACGCCGATTCCAGCTCGCTTTCGGAATACACCTCGTAGATGCCGCGGCCGCCGCCGCCGCCTTCTGCTTTGAGCATGATGGGAAAGCCGATTTTTGCGGCGATTTTTCGCGCTTCCGGAATGGTGACGGCATCTTCGGAACCCGGCACCACCGGCACGCCCAGCTCCCGTGCCAAACGGCGGACCGATACCTTGTTTCCAAGGATTTTCATGGCCTCGGCCGGGGGGCCGATAAAGGTAATGCCGGCCTGAAGGCATTTGGCCGGAAAGGTGTCGTCTTCGGCCCCGAAACCCCAGCCCGGGTGTATACCGATGATGCCCCGTTCCCTGGCCTTGCGCACAATGCGGTCCAGATCCAGATAAGCGTTGGGGTCATCACCCAGAAGCATGAGCTCGTGGGCCCCCAGGGTGGACGGTGATGTTTTGTCCACGTCTGTTGCGGTCATGATCGCCACGGCTTCGAGCTGCTCGGAAATCGAGCGGCTGATGCGCCGGGCCGGAATACCGCGGTTGGCAATCAGGATGGGATTTCCTTCGATTTCCGACTGGACTTCTGCAAAGGTTTTGCCGCTCGAGCGGCTTTGATCAGAACTCGAATCATTCATAATGAATTCACCTTTATATCTAAATTTCAAGAATTTGTGTTTTTATATATAAAGTATTACTTTAGATATGGATGTTTTCCGCAGGCAGGATGCTGCCGGTATAAATCACACTGGATTTTTCGTTGATACGGACAATCAGGCCCCCGTCTGCGGCCAGGCCGCGGATTTCGCCGAGCACGGCCTCCTGGTGGCTCCGGCGGATGGTCACCTGCTGCTCCACCCAGGCCAGACGCTTTTGCAGCTGCATGACAAATTCTTCTGGCTCCAGGGTTTTCACTAACTGTTGGATGCGGCTTCGGCCGGTTTGGCCCATGTGCAGCATCAATTCCATGGGTGAGACCGCAATGCCAAGCTCTGCAAGGCTGACAGCCGGAATTGCAAATGCATCGGTTAACCGGTGGTTTGGCGGGGCTGAAGCCAGGTTGATGCCTATGCCCACAATCAGGCATCCGGCCCGGTGCTCCACCAGTATGCCGCAGATCTTGCAATCGTTTACCAGCAAATCATTGGGCCACTTGATCCGGACATCCGCGCCAAAGTTTTCCAGGGCTTCGGCTGCCACCTGGCCGGCAAGCAGCGATGCCATGGCCCGCCATCCAGGGCCTGCGCCTTCTATGGATTCCAGATCCGGCCAGTACCAGGACACATACAGGTTTCCCGGCGGTGAAATCCAGGTGCGCTCCATCTGCCCCCTGCCCTTTTGCTGCTGCACCGCAATCAGGCAATCCCAGGGCGAAAGGCCGCAAGTGTCAATCAATTCCCGGATCGCATCCATGGTCGAAGCGCATTTGCCGCAGACAAAAACCGTGTTTTCAGGCCGGGAACTGCCTGAACGCCATCCGGCAAAACCGCTGCCTTCATGTCCCGACGCAATTTCGGTCCTGACCCAGGGAGACAGGCGCTTTGCGTCCTTTTCCCAGGCCGGATGAGAAACAGCCAGTTTGTCGGGATCAATGGCTTCAAACAGCGGCTCTCTGCCCGAGCCAAGAAGATATACACCCGGTTCCATTGATTTTCCTTTTTTGCTGTAAACGACGATTGCCCCCGGCAGTGGATACAGCCCTCTTTTCTGCGTTATATGCACAAAATTGTCAAGCAATTTGTATATGCTTCAGTTTTTTAACACTGCACAAACATCTGAATATTATAAATAAAATTTATTGTCCACAAAAACACCGGCCAATAAGTCCCGCATCCTATATCTTGATCCGGTTCCTGGAAACGTTTATGTTTTATCACAACAAAGGCTTCTTCCAAGTAACATCGAAAAAGTTGCTGTTAATGCCTGGTTCTACAATTTTCGCATGATGCCGGCCCCGGTGGCGGTTTGCTCCCTGCTGACCGCTTGCGCGTTCAATGCGACTCGCAAACCACTCCCGGGCCGGCATCATGGCCGACTGTGTGCAAAATTTTACACTAAGGGAGTCGGAAAAAACACATTCAAGTCTTAAAAAGCGTTGTTTTCATTCCCGGTCCCGTGGGCTGGCCCGGCAAGAACCCTACCAAGGAAGCCCGGGGGCGGGGTCGGTTTGTGAAGCGACATTGAGCGTTTCCGGGATAAATTCAGCCAATGCCGGAGCAAGTAAAATTTCAAATTGCCGGGGCTGGATGGAAGAAACCCGGAAACGGTCAGGAGCGAAAAAACCGACGCCGGCCCCAGGGCTTCCTTCCCGACAAACAGCGGACGCGGTGAAAAGCCTTTGAACGGAACATATCAATAAAAGGAGAAAACCCATGTTTGTTGCGTATTTCCGGACGGCTGCCTTTGTTTTGCTCATGGCTGCCGCAGGCATTGTTGCCGTCCTGGCCAAAGGAGGTGTCATGACCGCCGGTGCAGCAGAAATCATCCGGCTGCCAAAGCCGGCCACTGAAGGGGAGATGTCTTTGGAAAAAACCCTTGCAGAAAGAAGATCGGTTCGGAACTATGCTGATGAGGCCCTGTCCCTGAGGCAAATATCCCAGATGCTGTGGGCTGCTCAGGGAGAGACAGACTCCCGGGGATTTCGAACCGCACCTTCTGCCGGAGCCCTTTATCCACTGGAAGTTTTTGTGGCAGCGGGCAATGTGGAGAATCTTTCCCCCGGGATCTACCGTTACAACCCTGAAACCCACGAACTGGCGCAGACTTCGGAAGGCGACAGGCGAAAAGAACTTTGCCGGGCCGCGTTGAACCAATCGGCCGCGTCCCGGGCACCTGCGGTATTTGTCTTTGGCGCTGTATTTGAGCGTGTCACCGGAAAATACGGAAAACAGGGGATAAAATACGCGTTTATGGAAGCCGGTCACGCAGCCCAGAACCTGTGCCTGCAGGCTGTGAGCCTGGATCTTGCATCAGTGCCAATGGGCGCATTTGATGATAAAACCATTCAAAGCATTCTCAATGCAGAGAAAGACATCCGGCCCGTGTATCTGGTGCCCGTGGGCAAAGCGGCAAAATAGCTGCAGGCTATCGGATCAGTTCAATGCCCGCATCCTGTCATGCAGCCGCCGGGCCCGGAGACAGAAGGCCTCCAGCTTGGCCTCAATAAGCTGGGGAAACGGGGAACCGTCGCTTTCGACTGCCAGAAACGGAAGCGATTCCATTCCATCGAGCACGGTTTCCAGGTATTTTTCCCGGTGCGGAATGCCCAGCTTGTCTCCCGGGGTCATGGCCTCGCTTAAAATGGACTCCGAGATCCGGTTGGGCATGCAGCCAAACGGACCGATGGCAATGACCCCGCATGCCTCGGAGGCCACTTCCGTCAGCGCGCTGCCAACGGTTAAAATGGCTTCTCCCCCAAGATTGGGGGAAACATAGGGGGTTGCGTTTTCAATCACAGTGCGCACGTCTGTCCAGGGATTGTGCACCAAACCGGTCTGCGACAAGGTGTCGAAAATTCGCTTTTCATAACGGTTCATAAATATCTGGCGAATCTTAAACCGCAGTTTCTGCCCCAAGGAAAGCTGCTGCCAGTTGGCCGGGTCTGTTTGGATGCAATAGTCGGAATAGCGTATCCATTCCGAGACCGGCGAGCAGACAACAGCAAAGCCCTTCTGCGCCAGGCGCTCGGTGATGTACTGGCGGGAAAGCCCGTCGCGCCGGACAAAAATTTCGCCTGTGACCAGAATTACCGGCACATCTGCGGGATTGTTTTGCATGGGCAGGCCGGAGAGCGCATCCACGCTTTTTTCCAGTTCCGCCATGATCTGTTTGAAATTGCCATTCTTCATCTGCTCCACAATGGCCTGCCACCGGACCTCAAATATCTCCAGGGCATGGCCCGCGTCTTTGGCATTGGCCAAGAGCATGGAACGAATATCCTCCATCAGATCAGAGATGACAAGGGCCCACCATGCCTTGTAATAATTTAAGTGCTGTTTCAGGCCGAAATAGGAATTGTCCGATGTTAAAGAAAAAATCGCAACGTCAGGGATCTCCAGGTGCTGGACCAAATCTTGCATAAACACGGAATACTGGCCGAACCGGCACGGCCCGGAAGCAGAAGCCATGAAATACACCAGGATTTCATCGTCAGCCTTGATATTATAGGCGTAGTTCAGCAGGGTCCCGGTTGTCAAAATCAAGGGCAGGCATTCCTTGCAGGTGGTATGGGCCCGGCCCAGCTTGAGCACATTTTCGTCTGCCGGCGGATGCGGGGCCACGTGAAACCCGGAAGCCTCAAACACCGCGGAAACCAGCTCCGTGCCCAGCCTTCCCATGGACGGTACCAGAAAGGTCACGCGGGAATCGGTCAGGGGCAATACCCGGCCGGATGAGTCGCGGACCATGGGTGTGCCGTCTTTCACAAAGGTTTGGGCCGGCAAAAAGGCCTCCCGCTCCTGTTCCGGGTCCTGGGTGATGAGCAGCTGCCGGTATTCGGCCACGATATCGAGAAACGCCTCGATGCGTGTTTCTATGCCCGCATCTGCGGTGTGGCTGTCAAGCTCAAGGGTCAGCGAAGGTTTTCTGCCCATGATGTCCCGGAAATAGCCCACCACAAAGGAATCCGGACCGCAGGAAAAATTGGTGATATAGGTGCCGAACAACTGGGGATGGTTTTTTACAAACCGGGCGGCCTTTAAAATCATCTGGCCCATGCCCCAGTACATGTGTTCCTTGGCCTCTTGTGCTTCAAGGGGCAGAAAATCAAGGGGAATCACCACCACCCCACGGGAGGCGAGCTTGTGGGGAATGCCCATGTGGGCCTCTTCCACAAACCCGTTATAAGGCCGGGCAAAAATAATCACCCCGATTTTATCCGGATCCTTTTCAATCTGCTCAAGGGTCTGTTTTCCCATCTGCCGCATTTCATCAAAGCAGGCCTGCTGCCGGGCCAGGGCTTTTTCAAATGCCGCCCGGGCAGTGGCCCGATCCACGCCCATGCTCACGGCTGTTTCCACCAGGGGTGCTCCGGCGGCGTCCATGCCCTTTCCCATCTCGATAAAAGGAGTTAAAACCCGGGTACCGCGGCTTTCCAGTTCTGTGAGCCGCTTTCGGAATGTGGTTTTCAAATAATAAGGCTCGCTTTGCACAAACGGGCAGAGCTGAGAATTGGGATCACCGTTTGGCACGTGGATGGATTTGACATGCGGCACAAACAGATACTCCGGGGGATTTTCATCCGTGATCAGCCGGTGGAAAAATCCGTGCGCCAGTTCAGCCGGGTAACAGAATGCGGCATTGCGCAGATCGCATCCGTCTTCCGAGGCCTCGGACGCCAGCACGGGGGCAAAACCGATGGATGCAAAAAAGGTGGAATACAGGGGATAAAACGTATTGGTCAGAAAGCTTTTGTTGATACCCACCCGGCCGCGCTGGTTGACTACATCGTTTGTATTGGCGGCATACTTGTCAAATACCAGGCGTTCTCTTTTTTTGACCAGATCCAGGGATGCAATGTCGTATTCAAGATTGTAGCGCAGGTTGTAATAACGGTTGCAGGCCCCGCCAAAGGGGTAGCGCCGGCCTTCCAGTTCAATGACCGATATCTCGCATCTCCTGTCGCACTTTTCCTTTCCGCCCTTGCAGGTGAAGGATTTGCGGTACACCACCTCCCGGTCGGCCAGGGTCTGCAGATCAAATGTCTCCGGCTGCATCAGGCCCATATCAATTCGTTTTTCAATTTCTAAAGCCACGCCAAAAGCCCCCATCAACCCCGGCTCCGGGGGCACAACAATGGGCTTGGACGACAGCGCTGCCATGGCCAGGGGCACGGCCCGGTTGTAGCAGACCCCGCCCTGCATAAACACCTTTCGCCCGACCGGCCGGTTGCCCTTGACCCGGTTGGTGTAGTTCATGCAGATGGAATAGACCAGCCCGGCCACGATATCTTCGTGGGCCACGCCTTCGTGTACTGCGGTCTTGATATCCGATGAAATAAAGGCTGCGCACTGATCATTGAAGTTCGGCGGCTTTGTGGCGGTCAGGGCCACTTCGGCGATCTGCTCCACCTCCACGCCAAGGGTTTCCCGGGCGGATTCGGCCAGAAAAGAGCCGGTGCCTGCAGAGCAGGCCTCGTTCATGGCATAGTCCGAGGGCACACCGCTTGTGATATAGGTATACTTGGCGTCCTGGCCGCCGATTTCAAAAAGGGTATCCACCTCCGGATCAAAATGCACGGCTGCGGCGGCATGGGCCACGATTTCATTGATCACCCCGTCGGTTAAGGCGTGCAGGCCCGCAATCTGGCGGCCGGAGCCGCAGACCCCAAGGCCGGTGATGGATATGGCCGACGGATCCACATGCTCACGGATCTGGTCCAGCAATTGCCGGTAACAAGCCCGGGACGCGCCCACGGGATCGCCATTGGTGTAGAGATAAACAGAGGCCGGCATGGCCTTGTCGCTTCTTCGTACAAGCACGGCCTTGGTGGTCGTGGAGCCCACGTCTAAGCCCAGAATGCACTCATCTCCGGCCTGAATGGTTTCCCGGACCATGGTCTTGAATGTCACCTGGCCGGAAAAATCCGTAAGCCTGGGAAGGGTATCAAAGGACAGTGCTCCCTGCACAAACAGGGCGTCATCGGCCGGTTTTGGGGCATCCGGGTTTTCAAGTGCCCACAGGGCCGCGCCAAGGGCCTCGAAATACGGGGCCTGCTCCGGTACGATCAGCCCGGATACGGCCTGATTCAGATACCCGATCATCATCTGGTTTCTGGCCGATCCGCCGGTGATCATAATGTTTTTCTTTTCCAAATGGTTGAGCAGTTCCAGGATCTTGTTGGCCATCATCCGGCACAGGCCCGCGGTGACCCGGGATTTGGGGATTCCCTTGTTAATGGCATGGGTGCAGTCGGATTTGCAGAAAACCGAGCATCTGCCCGAGACCTGGTAGGGCGTTTCCGTTACCGACCATCTGGCAGCTTCATCAAGGGAGACGCCCATGCGCTGGAGCTGCTGCATGAAAAATTCGCCGGTGCCCGAGGCGCACTTGTTGCCGGTAATCACGTTGCTTATGCGGCCCTTGTCATCCAGAACATAGACCATGAAAGTCTCGCCGCCGGCCGAAACAATGGCCGGGCAGTCAACGCCTTCGGGCCGCACGTGCCGGTAAGCGTATTCCACGGCCTCGGGCTCGGAAATGGTGGTCAGGTTGACAAACTCCCGAAAGCGCCTGCCTGTTGCCACGATCCGGTCAATGTCATCAAATTCGCTGTCCCGGAGAACGGCCTGAAGGGTTTTTCTCGGATCACCGCCATGGGGGTGGGTTTGTGCTGAGATCACCTCGGGTGAAGCCGCAGGATCTTCAGGGGCAGGCTGTCTGACACGGACCACGGAAACCGTTGAGGCGCCGAGGCATATCCCAAGGGCTTCACGGGCCCGGGTTTCTACTGTAACAGTGGATTCAATGTATGCTTTCGGATCTTTCATTAATTTATCCCCTGATCCGTGAAAACGGATATGCAGATGCGTTCATACATCATATGATTGACGTCAAACAGAGTACATTTGGCTTTTTCCGCTACGCCCGCCACGATACTATAGCGCTCATCAGCCCGCAATGCAAGGGCGGGCTTGTGGTCTGCTGGCCCACGGAATACATGACCGTTTCGACATCGGAGAACCACAGGATTTCCTTATTTATATACAAATCCGGAATCTTTCAAGCCCGGCGGAAAAAACTTCCGCCCTGACCGGATAACGCAATAAACCCATCCAGAGTGAAAGAAGATTGACTTTTACCAACGGGTATATAAAATTGTAGGCAATCTGCGCCACAGCAGATCCTCTTTAACCGGCAATGCAGGGCCAAATCCAAATTGAGCGGAATTTTTTAAAATATATGAAACCAAAAAATTTTTAGATTTGAAACGCTCATTTGGAACCCAAAAAAGCAGCAGAAGGACAAACCAATGAACGAAACAGACCCGAAGGAATCCTGGGTGTACGTGGCCGTGGAGAATCCGGAAAAGGATGAAAAATTCATGGGGTTTTATGATGAAACCGCAGAAATATCCTATATTCCGGCGTTTCATGACAAAGAGGCCGCCATGTCCTGTCTTATCAATCTGCCGCGAACACCCGGCAAAAAATACGAAGTCCAGGCGGTGCTGGCAGAAGAACTGGCCAAGGACGCGCGCAAGCACGGTTTTATGATTTTCATGCTTGACGGCGACGGCCGGATTCTCAAACAAATCCAGCCATAGGCAGCCATGGTTTTGGTGTTTGACAAAAAACCATGATACCTTGACGCAAACAGGATTCACTGGTAGATAAACAGGACCTCGGCAAAAACCGTTCTGCCGATCCAATGGCATTGTTCCAGCGTGGGAACCGGTATAACACGCGTTATCGCATACAATCCACAAGGAGTCGGACATGAAAAATGTCGGTGTGCTATTGTCAGGATGCGGTGTTTACGACGGAACCGAAATCCATGAATCCGTGATCACGCTTCTGGCCCTGGACCGCAACGGTGCTGCTGCAATATGCATGGCACCGGATATGGACCAGCACCATGTGGTAAACCATCTCACGGGCCAGACCTCGGAGGAAAAACGAAACGTGCTGGTTGAATCAGCGCGCATTGCCCGGGGTGAAATCATGGATGTCAAGCGGGTGCGGACCGCAGACCTAGACGCCCTGATCATGCCCGGAGGATTTGGCGCCGCCAAAAACTTAAGCGATTTTGCCATCAAGGGAAATGAGGCGGAAGTGCACCCCGAAGTCCGCCGGATTATTGCTGAAATGGCCGATGCCGGAAAACCCATCGGCGCCATTTGCATATCACCGGCGGTTCTGGCCAAGGTTCTGGAAGACCGGCATCCCCAGGTGACAATTGGCAATGACCTGGGCACGGCAGAGGCCATTGAGTCCATGGGCGGCCGGCACACTGTGTGTGACGTCACCGACATCCACGTGGATTCTGAAAACAAACTGGTGACCACCCCTGCTTACATGATCGGGCCCGATATTTCAAAAGTGGCCGAAGGCATTGAAAAATTGATCAATAAAGTCCTGGAAATGATTTAGCTCCGATCATAAAAGCCATTTTTCTGTATTAGTCCGGCAGCACATCATAGAAATAACGCATGGCATCGGACCGGGAGATAATTCCGATGATCTGTCCGTCCTGAATAACCGGCAGTCTTCCAATGTCATGCTTGACCATGAGGCGGGCTGCATGCATGGGGCTCCGGTCCGGAGTGATGGTGATGTTTTTTGTGCTCATAAAAGCCTTCACCGGTGCCGCGTACTGGGAAGGCTTTTTTAATTTTTTAAAATCTCGTTTGGAGATAATCCCCACAAGCTTTCCATCCTCACTTACCGGCAGCCCGGTGCATCCCTTTTCCTCAAGAATCCCGGCCACTTCCTTCATTGGCAGATCCGGCGGGACCTGAAAGACCGGATACGACATGATATCGTAAATCTGGATGGAACTTTCCTGGTTGCCCTTGAGCAGCTCCACGAGCCATTCCTTAAGAGAAACCGGATTGACCGATTTAAGCATTGCCGATCCCGCCCCGGGATGGCCGCCGCCGCCCATGGAGCGCATGATGGAGCCGATATTGATTTCCGCCACCACGGATCGGCCGATGACAATGCATTTTTCGTTTTCCGGCTGGGCAAATATGCCGAATGCCGCATCAACATTGACGATTTCGCGGTACATGTGCACGATCAGGGAAAGATTGTTGACATGACCGGAAATCCTGGCGGTATTGATACTGACGCTGTAATTATTAATCGTCCGGCGCTTGGCGTTTTTGAGCATTTCAAAAAGAATGTCCTTCTGCTTTTCGCCGTATGCCGGCTGCAAAAAAGTTCGCAGAATTGTGAGATCAGCGTTTTGTTCCAGCAGATATCCCGCTGTGTGGGCGTCCTCTGCCGTGGCCGAGGAAAAAATCAGGTTCCCGGTATCCTCATAAAGACCGCTTAAAAAAAGGGTCGCCTGGATTGGGGAAATATCAATCCCCTGCTCCCGGATGGCGCGGAGCATCAGAGTGATGTTGGCCCCTGCGCTATCCTGGATTTGCCAGTCCGGTTCCAGGTCGCAGTCTTCCGGGCTGTGATGGTCCCACATCCATACTTCAAGTCCCGGCTTGTTTTTAAGTGTTTTCATCCGGTCGAGCCTGGACCATTTATTGGTATCCACCACAATCAAACGTGAGACTTCCGACATGTCAATATCATTGACCCGGTACATTTCAAACATGTCCTTGTGAATGGACAAAAATGCCTTGACATTGGGGTTCACCGCCTTGGGAATCACCGCAACGACATCGGGCCAGATCAGGGTTGCGGCCACAACCGATGCAAGGGCGTCAAAATCCATGCTCTGATGGGTGGTTACGATATGCATTGTATTGCCTTTGCCGGATGAAAAAAGATTTGATCCAAACCCGCCACGGCCGATAGCGCCGGCACCGCCGATACCAAAGTCCTTAGCATTTCCGGGCCTGTGGAAAAAGTCTTTTTTGGAAACCCTCTTTTTTTTGAAAAATCCGGGTTTTTTGTGGAATACATGTTGCATTTAATAATAACAAGGTGTTATTTTTGACGGTACGGACTTATCTGTCTCTTAACGGAAATGACCCGGCAAATTCCGCGTGACTGCTGCTCCATGGAGGCGGCGGTCCAAACGCCAAATTGAGGCTGTAATGGATTATCTCGCAAAATCCGATCAGATCCGACAAGCCGGAGCAAACACCCCTGCCGGCCCCCTGCCGGCCCGGGCGCGCATTATTGATACGGGCCTGGAGCCTGAGACCGGCAGGGGCAAACAGTTTCTGAAAAAAAATCGTCTTGTCAATCTTTTAAACCTCCGGCACTTCCAAGGTGCGACGATCCATATCCATTTCCGGCACATCCACGACAATCGCCAAATTGCCTTCGAAGCCGTGCCCCGGCCCTGTTTTGGAAAATACCTGGTCTGCTTGTGGAGCAGTCCGCCGGGACCGTATTTCCGGCTTTCGGATTACATGTTTTCGGGTTTTTCCCTTACAGACGGCAATGGGCTGATTCAGGCCGAAACCCGGATCCGTGGCATCAGCGCAAGCGGGATATGCCTGTATCTGCCGGAAAAATCAGCTGTTCACGCGGGGCGAAAAGAACTCCGTCACCCTTGCCCGCCTGTTTCCGCCCGGATTATTCAAAACAGCCTGACGTTTTCCGGAACCCTTAAAAATTTAAGCAACTCAGCATTTTGCGTGGCCATTGAAGATACGCCCGAAACCCCTGAGGCATGGCTGAACAACTTGCACGAGCTCACCCTGGTGCTTGAATCAAACGCAGCAATGGTCTATTCCGGTCAGTGCCGTATTTTAAAAACATTTCAGCACGAACATGAAACCTTCCTTGTGCTCGCGGCGTTAAAGGACACCATTCAGCGATTCCCCCCCCGGGTTTACCGGAGTCGCCGCCTGTTTGTGTCCCCTGCCCCGGATGTTATTTTCCGCCACCCGCTCACCGGGGCAATGGTCGACCTTAAAGCCGCGGATATATCCGGAGCCGGGGTTTGCGTCACAGACGAAAAAAATACAAACGCCCTGATTGCAGGCATGCTTATCCAAGACATGACCCTTTGTTTTGCCAATGCCTTTCAGGTCAAATGCCGGGCCCAGGTGATCTACAGGAGATTTCTGACCACTGCGCAGAAAGAAAACCAGGTGCAATGCGGTATTGCCTTTCTGGACATGGCACCCAATGATCACATGCGCCTGCTGTCTTTGCTGCACCAGAGCCAGAACAATCACCTCTATATCTGCCATCAGGTGGATATGGATGAATTGTGGGCATTTTTCTTTGAAACCGGATTTATTTATCCCAAAAAATATTCTTTTATTCAAAACTCCCGGCAATCGATTCGGCAGACATACAAAAAACTCTACACCTGCCAGCCTGAAATCGCGCGCCACTTCACCTGGCAGAAAAACGGGGAAATCATTGCCCATGTGGCGATGCTGCGATTTTATGAAAATACCTGGCTGATCCATCACCTGGCCTCGCGAACGGACAAGCACATCGGCGCGGGCACAGAAATCATTGATCAGCTGGGTTCCTTTGCCTATGATACCCATCGGCTGGCTTCGGCCCACATGACTTACGCCATTTGCTATTACCGGCCGGAAAATCGTTTTCCGGCGCATTTTTTCGGCGGAGTGGCCGGAAAAATAGGCAAGCCCAGGGCCTGCTCAACAGATCGGTTTGCCTATTATCATTGGCATCCGGATCTGAAAGCCAGGGGACTGCCCCGGGGCTGGAGTCTGGAAAAAGTGGAATACGAGGACCTTAAAGAGCTGGAGGCGGTCTACCGTCAGGATTCTGACGGCCTGATGCTCAAAGCCCTGGATCTGATGCCGGAAAAAAGATCAAACCCCAGAAGTACGCTAAGTGATTTGTACACCCATCAGGGATTGAAAAGACAGCGGCGGGTTTTTGCCCTGCGTCAACAGGGCCGGGTGACTGCGCTGCTCATGGCCAATCTTTCGGATTTTGCCGTGAATCTTTCGGATTTGACCAACAGCGTCAGTATTTTTGTCATTGACCGCAGCCTTTCTTATGCCATTTTGCACCAGGCCCTCTGCGAGGCGGCAGAGGTCTATGAAACCGGCAAGGTCCCGGTTCTGCTCTACCCGTTATCCTATGCCCAACACGCCAAACCGGCCCATCATCGCATCTATGAACTCTGGGTTCTTAACCTGGCCCACACCGATGATTTTTTCAAGCATTACCAGAGGCTGAAATAAGAGGGGCATCAGTTCCGGGAGGACACAACATGAATATCCCGGTCCCTCCGGAATTCGTGGTGTTGGTAGCCGGGATTGTTGTTTTCGTAGTATCGGATAAAGGCTTCCACCACCCTGGCGTCAAACAATGTACCTGCAAAGTCTTCCAGCTGGCGTATGGCCTGTTCAGGGGGTATGGGCAGGTGGTAGTACCGGTTGGCTGTCAGGGCTTCAAAATAGTCTGCAACTGCAATGATCTTTGCGCCCAATGGAATTTCTTTCCCTGTCAGCCCCCTGGGGTAACCGGTGCCGTTGATTCTTTCATGGTGGGCGCCGGCGATTTCCGGCACAGGTTCAAGATTTCCCTCAAAATTCATTTGTTTTAAAATTTCAAAGGTTTTTCCCGCATGAGATTTGATCTGCTCATACTCCGCGGGTGTTAATCGCTCCCTTTTCTTTAACAGGGAATCCGGAATACCGATCTTTCCGTAATCATGCAGCAAGGCCGCTACCCGGACAGCCTCCTGATAATCCTTATCAATGCCCATTTCATCGCAAATACCCGAGGCATATTCGGCCACAAATTCAGAATGTCCCTTGGTAACCGGGTCCCTGGCATCAATGCTGGAGACCATAACCTTGAGCACTGACTTGAGCTGATTTTCCCGGGCTTCTATATGCTGGGTATGTCGAATGCTGATGCCGATCATGTGAGAGACTCCCATCAGCAAGCTCATATCGCTGTTTAAAAGCTTTCGCTTGGAGCGCATGTTGTCCACGGCAAGGACCCCCAAACTTTCATTGTCACATATAATGGGACAGCAGATAAAAGACAGTGCACCCAGCTGCCTTGCAAATTCCAGGCTGCGCTCAGACAGCGATCCTTCAATATCATTGAGGTCATTGATCAGAAAAGGCTTCTGCTCGTGGAAAGACAACACAAACACCCCCCTGGAATTGGGATTGTCCAGCTGGAATTCAATATTTTCCAAAAACCTGGACTGGTTTTGCCGGTAACCGAATCCGGCGGCAAATTTGAGACGGTTTTTTTCCGTATTGCAGAGCATAATCATTCCCCGGTCGTAATCAAGCCGGGTTTCAAGAATCCGGACAATGGAGTAAAGAGCCGCTTCCAGGTTGGTGTAACGATTCACCACCTGCCCGATTTCCCGGGTTACCTGAGTGTTGTTGTAATTGATTTCAATCTGGTCCACAAGCTGTTCGCTGGATTCCTGAAGGTTTCGCATTGCCGCAGCCAGGTTTTTTCGGGCCAGCCGATGGCTGACAACTCCGGTGGCCGCCATCAGCACCGCAAGGCCTGAAAAAAGGGAAAAGGCGGCAGTACCTGAAAGCAGGAAAAGGGATAAGATGCCGGCCATGGCAAAGATGCCGAAAACGTAGTTGCGCGCAATCCGAAAATAGTCGAATGCAGAACGGTTGCAGGTGATGATGTATCTGCAGACACTGTCACCCCGGGCCAGGCATTCCGGATGTTCGATATTCATGACGCGATTGTCAAAGATATTGAACATGGCTTCAAAAAAACCTTTGCGATTTTCGCAATGATGCAGCTTTTCACGAACGCCGGGTTTCGGGGTGACTGTGATTTCCACTTTACCGGCGGTGATCTGGCGGACCTTGTAGTCGACAGATCGGGATAGATTGCCAAAAGCCTGTTCAATCATTGCAAAAAACCGGCGCGGGTTGGCAAGGCTGTAGACATAGTAGCCAATGGCGCCGATGGATTCGGGAAAAGCAGCGTAGAGCCCGGCCTCCCGGGCCACCTGGATATTGCCGGTTTTACGGACCAGTTCCCCGTGAAACCGGTCCACCTGCTCCTGGGTAAACCAGTGGCCCTGATCTTCTACTTCATAAGGGGTCATGCCGGCATGGGCCATGAGTTCAGAGAACTGGATGTCAGGATATTTTTTCCTGACAAGGTGAAGATAGGCTTTAATAATACGACTGTTGTACAACGAAGGATTTGGCTGCCGGATCTGCCTTGGATCTTCCATAATGTTTGTGAAATCCTGGTTCCAGAGTGAAAACAAAACAACCAGCCATTATGTTCTGTTACGTAAACGTCAGCATACTCCGTTTTGAAAAAATTACAAGTAATTTATCATCGTTATACACAATATCCTGTTTTATTTATTTTATTGTATTTTTATAGAAAACCCCGATTATTGGCTGCCTTCCCGGGTTTGCCGGGGTGCAATCCGGTCCATATACCGCACTGCATCCGGATGGCCCTTTTCCGCAGCCTTTTCAATATCTGCTATTCCCTTTTGCCGCTGCCCGTTTTGCACCCGTATCCAGCCTCTTGCATGCAGATACCGGCCCTTTTCCGGTTCCAGGGAGAGCGCATGATCCATGGCTTCCAGGGCTTTTTCAAATTTCCGGTTTTCTGCGTAGGCAAGCGCCAGGTTGCAGTGGGCACCGGCATTTTCGGGATCGAGCGCCACGGCCTTTTCAAAGTGTTTAACCGCTGCATCAATGTTACCGTATGCCAGATAAAGGCCGCCTTTTTCCGTCCAGTAACGCGGCTCATCCTTGCTGAAACGTTCCTGGCCGGTTTTGGTTTGTTTTGGGGAAGACTGTTCGGATTTTTCCGAAGCGGACCGGGATGTGCTTTGGTCCGGTTCCGGGCTTGGTTCTGTCTGCTTTATTTCCGAAGAAGGTTCAGGGGCCGGAGCTTGTTGAGAACCGGCCGGCACAGGATTGAGTGTGGCAACAAAATCCATGAATTGTTTAATATCTTCGGTTTTCATGGCGTAACGGCTTTTGAATTTGCCCTCGCCCATATCAAGGGTGTAATTCAGGGTGCCTGTTACCGGGATTTCCTTATGGGAAGACTGGATTTGTTCAGGTGCCATGGCGATCATGGCGCGTATGAGTGCCCCCCAGTCCATGGTCATCTCCATGAGATCCCCGCCGGCCGGAGCGGGTTCAAGATCTGCCACCTGTGCAATTAAGTCGGCCATGCGCCCGTCATTGGAGGTGACCAGCAGATACTGGTCCTTTACCGCCATCCGGAGGGGCAGTTCAAAAAATTGGACATCATCGCCGGAATCCTGAACAATCGGCAGATTGCCTTTGACCCCGACCACGGGGGTGTCGGACACGGTGGTTTTTTCTGTTTTGACAAAAACCGGGGCAATGTCTTTTTCCGGAAACTGTTTTTGATACATTTCCGTCATCCCATCGCCGGTTTTCAGAATCCAGGGGATGTATTCAGATTCCAGGTAGTTCACTGACAGATCCCGGTCCGCCTTAATACAACTGACCGCTTCAATGACCAGGCCGGCCGGCTCAATGGCCATGGCACCGGCGGTTTCACCGGTAAACGGCGCAACCACGGAGGCGGCTCCCTGAAGGTCAACGCCCATGGTTTTGTACATCTCACCGAAATATTTTTCAGTAAATGCGGTGGTGGCGGAAATATCAAATGGCCGGCTGTGAAACTGCATCCCCAGCTTGTCTGAAAATTCCATTTTCCCCAGAAGCGACTGTGCGTCTTCCTCTATGGTCCGGGCAATAAGATCTTCGAGTTCCGTGTCGGCTGCGGCCGTCACTTCGGAAAAAAAGGCCGTATCCCTGCGATTGAGATCCAGGCCTGTGGAAAAGGTCTTTACCTGCTCAAAAAATTTCAGAAATGCCCGGATCATGGCTTCCGCCTGATCCGCTTCAAATGCTTCCGAGCCCTCCGTTGCGGCGGATTGCTGCTGCTCAATTCCCTGTCGGGCCTTGCGTATCATATCTTCAATCTCGGGTTTGGCCTTTTCCAGTGCCCGGGCCGCGGCAATATCTACAGTAAGCAGCCGATTTTTGGGATCCTGTGCGTTTTGCACAAGTGCGGATTCCAGTTCTTCACCGATGTTGCCCCCCTGGCCCGGAGGCAGGGAAATCAGGTAATAGCCCTGCTTCTCCACGGCGCCATAGGCTGCGGCAAACTCCGGGTTGGGCTCTGTAAAAGGCACCAGTGCGGCCATTTTCGGTTTTTGGTCCAGGGATTTTTCCGAAAGCACCAGTCCAAAAACCATTGCCCGATCCGTATCCAGCCACTGTGTCCCTTTCAGGGTCCCCTCAATCAGCGCTCTGGGAGACCACTGGGATTTGGCATTCTGTTGGGAAAATTCCTCAATCGTTTTTAGGGCTTCTTCCAGGTGACTGATGCGAATGGTGATATCCGGTCTGAAATCCGGTTTTGCACCAACGGCCGGAGCCATAGGGCCAAAAACGATAAACAGCATGCCGACAAAAACAAAAAAGAGTGAAAATACACGGAAATTGCGTGTTTTCATAACAGACTCCTTTTAAAAGCTTCAGGGGAAAAAACCGACCTTGGATGAGCAGGAAACTTATGCGAATTTTTTTAAAAAGTCAACCTGCGGGAAATTGTCCGGACAGCCCGCATATCTGAACGGCTCTCTGATCCAGCATCATGGGCAGGCCCCCGGGTTCGGCCGGTGTGTGGCCGAGACATTTCTGCCAGACCTCGTTATCTTCCATGCAGAAATACACAAGCACCTCCGGGGCATGGAATTTAATGGCTTCGATGACACGGGAGTAGAGCTGTATGCGCATGGGTTTGAAATACCGCATCTTGCCGTCTATGGCCCGAATAAACTCGTTGTAAATGATTTTGGAGGCGGCAAAGCGCCGGGCCACGATCGGCTTTAATTCCGGCATGAAGCGAAAGGAGCCCAGGCTGATCCACACGATGCCGGCCGGATCGATCCGGGAGAACAACTGCTCAATGACATTTTCATAATCAGCATAACACCCATTGTATAAAATCATGGGGTCAAAATGAAAGGCAAGCGGAAAACCCTGTTTCTGGCATTTTTCCGCAGCAGTCAGGCGCGCGCCAAGTGCGGCTGTACCCCGTTCCTGGTTGGCAATCACCGCCTCGGTGTTCAGAGACCAGGCCATGATGGTTTTTTTATGATGCGCCAGGCCAAGAAGAGGGTCCACGGCTGTGGTCTTTGTCTTTAATTCCAGGACGCAGGCTTTCTGGCGGGAAAACAATTCCACCAGACGGGGGGCCAGGGGGTAGACCGACTCCCATATCAGGCTGTCGGTAAACTCCCCTGTACCGATTCTGGAGATTTCACCTTTGGCAAAATGCTGTTGCAGACTTGTTTCCATCTCTGCGTGGTTGACAAAAAACTGAAGAACCGGGGGGTGAAAATAAGCCTGCAGAATGCAGTAGGCGCAATCCATGGAGCAGTAGGTGCCGATATGCAGGATTTGATAACCGCAGCAGGTATAATAAGAGGTTCCCGGACAATCCCGGAGAAAAGCGCCCCGGTTTCGGGTCAGCAGCAAAATGGATTTTCCGGCTTTTTCCGGATCCGGGCTGCGGGCAATTTCCTGGTAAACCGACTCGGGATTGTCAATGATTTGCCCGGGCATTTCCAGCCGGCTGCAGATATGCCTTGTGGCCGGATAATCTGCCGCACCCTGCTCAATATAGAGTTTACGGATTTTCATTAAAACTTCGATCCAGCAGGTCTTCCAGCTCGGGATTGCGGCAGATGGCAGCCAGTTTCTCAGCGCAGTCGCATAACTGCCGGGATTGGGAAAAACGTATGGTCAGCGTGTAAACATTGCTTTCAAAACCGGGAGGCGCACTGATATTCATGTTTTCCGGAAGCCTCAGATTCTTTTTCTTCTGCTCAAAGGCGGCCTCAGACCGGCTCAGATTCGGAAACCGCAGGTTGTAAAGGGTCCTGCGCAGGACCTGGAGCTGACGGCGCCGGTCTTTGCGGGTTGCATGCAAAATTTCTGAAAAATCCGACTGCGCCAAAACATCGGCCAGAGATTTGTCCTGAAGGCGGGCCAGTTCATACAGACCGGTAAAAATCTCCTGCTGGTGGTTGACCGTGGGGTTGAGGTTTTGACAAAGCCCGGCAAAGGCAACCGCTGATGATTCATCCATCGGTTCCAGGCTCAGGGCGATATTCAGCGACATCCGGTTCTGGGCCACGGCCTGGTGCACGGCCCCGGGCAAGGCCAGCAAACGGGTCAGTTTCCGGATCAGTTGCGGATTGATCCGCAGGCCCAATGGGCCGGCCAGTTGCGCGGCCTGTTTGGCATCACCGTCACAGACCTCCATCAGCCCGGCCGCGGCCCGGGCCTGTTCCAACAGATTCAGGGAACGGGTCACGGCATTGTCTGCAATGGCGATTTTCCAGCAGGAAAGTTTTGAGGCGCCCGCGGGCAGCACACGGCATGTCACCTGCGGCCATCCGAGCTTGCGGCATACGGTTATACGCCTGAAACCGGCCACGACCCGGAAGGCTTTGTCAGCCTCCTGCTGCTGGACCCAGGGCAGGGAGATCAACCCTGCTTCATCAATGGATTCGGAAAGCGCCTCCGGCGGATCGGAATCGGAAATCTGGTACCGATTGTCCCTGGTATCGATCGCATCCAAAAAAATCAGAAGGGTTTCAGCTTGCATCCGTCCGGCCGACCAGGGCCTGGAGCGCCTCCTGGTACTTGCTTCTGGTTTTTTGGATGACTTCGGCAGGCAGACAGGGCGGCGGCGGTGTCTTGTCCCAGTCAACCGAGTTTAAATAATCGCGAAGATACTGTTTGTCAAAGCTTGCCTGGGGACCGCCGGGCTGATAGGTGGCCTTGGGCCAGAACCGGGATGAATCCGGAGTGAGCACTTCATCAATGAGAATCAGCCCGTTTTCATCCTCTCCAAATTCAAATTTTGTATCCGCAATGATAATGCCGCTTTTTTCCGCGATTTCAGCGCCCTTCTGATAGATTGCAAGACTGAGATCCCGCACCTGCTGCGCCCGCTCAGTGCCGATGAGATCCACCATGTGATCATAGGAAATATTGATGTCATGCTCGCCAAGCTCTGCCTTGGTCGAGGGGGTGAAAATGGGTTCCGGCAGCCTGTCGGATTCTCTGAGGCCGTCGGGAAGGCGTATGCTGCAGACCTCTCCGGTTTTCTGGTAGGATTTCCATCCGGAACCTGAAATATAGCCGCGCACCACACATTCCACAGGCAGGGGCCGGGTCTTTTTGACCAGCATGCTTCGGCCTTCGAGCTCATCGCGATACTGCCGGCAGATTTGCGGGTATTGGTCCACGTCACTGGCAATTACGTGATTGTCGATAATGGAGCTGATAATGTCAAACCAGAACAGGGAGATCCGGGTCAGAATGCTGCCCTTTCCCGGAACAGGATCCTGCATGATCACATCAAAAGCCGAAATCCGATCCGTGGCAACCATCAGCAGGCGGTCATCGAGATCGTATACATCGCGCACTTTGCCGCGCTTGAAAACCGGCAAATCGTCAAATTTTGTTTCAAAAACCGTTTGTGCCATTATACCTTCCTGACATTAACTGTATTGTTTGTTAAATTCCCGGACAAAGCGCGTAATAATCTCCCGGCTGCCCGGATCCAGGTCGTAGAATTCCACGCCGGACTCAAACCTTCCCATCTCATTGCGGTTGCAGTAAATCACCCTTCCCTTGACGTCGACAACTTCATCTTCAAGGCCGACAGCCAGCAGAACAATGGACTGGGTTTCAATGGGTTCGTGGGTTTCAAGCTTCAGCCCGATTTCATTGATGTTCAGCGTACGCCCCATGCCCTGCTTCCATGCTTTTCCTTCTTCGTCTATACAGACGTATGAAAGAAGCTGAATGGATTCATACCGCTGCTGTTGTCTTTGTTCGTCTTTTATCATCTCCTCGGCTCCTTGTAAGGGGATTGGCAAATCCTGGCTGTATCAATCAGCATCGGCGGATCGGCCGGCGGATCGGATCAGATCAAAAATCCGGCCCGTGGTTACAGATATGGAATTGGTCATATTCTGAATCATGTTTTTCAGCGTGCTGGACAACGCCTCGTATTCCTGTTCGACCACGCCGATTTCGATGGGCTGCACCGCAATATCGTCGGACACATACACGTGTGCGGAATAAGGTTCATGGGCGGCATTTAAAAACGGAATTCTGCCGATCAGATCACCCACGCCCAGAGTCAGCAGATGGATGTATTTTTTTTTCATTTTTACATAAACAAACGCCTGTCCCCGGGTAATAAAAAAAACCTTGTGCTCATTTTGTTTTTTGTCAATAAATCGCTTGCCCCCGGGTTTGCCGGAAAGCGGCGGGGGTTGCTTGAGCACCAGTGCCGTACAGACATCAGTGAGCTGCTTCATCCGCTTGTCCATGGAAATCAGAATGTTTTGAAACATTTCAGAAAGAGCCGAATACTCCCGCGCAATGAGTTCTGAGTCGATCACCCCGAGCTGCACCCGGCCCACTGCGTAAATACTGGCGCTGCGAACATTGCCGTCGCGAAGAAAAGACACAATGCTGCCGATAAATGCCCCTTCTGTCATGCGCAGAATCGGTGCGTTACCGTTTTCGGTGATCCGAACCACTTCCACGGTGCCCTCAAGGATCACCCAGAACCAGTTGCCGAAGCGATTCTGAATGACAATTTCATCTCCGTCCTGAAAAACCTCTTCATACACAACATAGACATAATCCACCACCGGGCCGTTTAAAACCGGCAGCTGATCAGGACCGGACCGGCTTTTGTGCGAATCCGAATCGTTTCCCCCCATAATCGGAATCACTCCTTCATCGACTAAGCGAAGACCATCGAGTATGATTTCCATCCGGCTTTTTTTAATGACCGGATCACGATTGACATCTTCTTCCATGAATTCAAAATGGGCTTCCCGCCAACCAAAAAAGCCGTTTAAGGCATCCAGGCCTGTGATTTTTCCGTATTCTGCATCCACCGGGTTGCCGTTTTTTAAATAAATATAACCGGGCGCCCCGCTCCAGGAACTGGAGATTTTCAAAACCCCGGTGCTGCCGCCGCCGCCGAGCTGCTGGAGCAGTTCGGCCAGCCCGAGAAATGCCAGACTTCCTTTTAGCACCACTTTTGATTCCATTGCCGCCTGCTTGTATCTTTGCCGAAATGGTGGTTAAATGCATTTGTCCCGGGCGATAGGAGCTGGAGCGATAACATCGCAGGGTTCTGCTAGCATACTGATTTCACCACTGGAGCTCAAGAAAATTTTTCATAAATGCTTTATACCGCCATTGCCCCAACCCCCTTGAAGAACAGAAACAGGGTAAAAAAGCGTAAAATTGCGCTTGACAACTCCGGCCGGCAATGGAATGCCTAACAAGGGACTGTGACAAATCACGGGCAATTATGCCGGATTTCTCTTGCATGTCCGCGGACCTGCTTGAACAACAAAACCACATACAAAGGAGTGAACAATGGACAAAAAAGTGACCGTTGTGGGTGCCGGCAATGTCGGGGCCACCGCCGCCCAGCGGCTGGCGGAAAAACAATTGTGTGACGTGGTACTGGTCGATATTGCCGAGGGCCTGCCCCAGGGAAAAGCTTTGGACCTGGCCGAGGCCGCTCCCATTGAAAAACATGATGCCTGCCTTACAGGAACCAATGATTATGCGGAAACCGCAGGCTCTGATATTGTGATCATCACCGCCGGCATTCCAAGAAAACCGGGCATGAGCCGTGATGACCTTTTAAAGACCAATTCCGACATCATGAAAAGCGTTGTCAAAAACATTGCGGAAAAATCGCCGGACGCGGTTCTCATCATCGTGAGCAATCCTTTGGATGCCATGTGTCATGTGGCTTTCGAGGCTTCCGGTTTTGACAAAAAACGGGTCATCGGCATGGCCGGAGTGCTGGATTCCGCCCGGTTTCGCTGCTTTATCGCCCGGGAACTCAATGTTTCGGTTGAAAATACCCACGCCTTTGTGCTCGGCGGCCACGGCGACACCATGGTCCCCCTGCCCCGGTTTTCCACCGTGGCCGGAATTCCCATCACAGAGCTGATGCCAAAGGACCGTATTGACGCCCTGGTGGACCGCACCCGCAACGGCGGGGCGGAAATTGTCTCTTTGCTCAAAACCGGAAGCGCCTTTTATGCCCCTGCCTCTGCGGCAGTGGAAATGGCCGAATCCATATTAAAAGACAAGAAGAAGATCCTTCCCTGCGCGGTTTACCTGGAAGGCGAATACAAAATCAACGGCCTGTTCATCGGGGTGCCGGTAAAACTGGGCAGCACCGGGATCGAGGAAGTGATTGAAATCGAACTAAAAGACGACGAGGCCGCAGACCTTCAGAAATCCGCAGATGCTGTGCGTTCCCTGGTCGATGCCATGGCCGCACTTTAATGTGCACCTGAATCAAACTGTTTTTAAACACCCGCCCCGTTGGCGGCCGGTCTTTGGAAAACCCATTGATCGGCCGCCAACGGGATTGAGTCGACAACGTAAACATCAGGGCGTTTTTCTTAAACCGAAATTGAGCGATTGTGAATACTACCTGTAGTTATTGCAGGCCTCCTGCCAAAGCAGATTCAGCAGGGTTTTCATAAAAGATGTGCGGCTTTGCTCCAGGAGACGCTCCAATTGGGCTTTTTCTGACGGATCATTCATTTTCCGGGCTTCATTGGCAACCGATTCCATTAAAATGTCAGGGTCTGCGGCATCCCGGAACAGCCGGGTCAGGGCCAGGCGCAAAATGCTGCTGCGCGGAAGCGCCAGGGAGTCCAGGGTTTGTCTGAACTGCCGGGCGTCCACCCCCCGGAGCTGTTCCACGGCCCGGGCTGCAGTTTCATTCATCGGCAGGGACTGCAGGATTTCGACTGCCCCGGCCGATACCAGGGAATTGATGACCCGGTAGCCCGTAAAATCATCCCATCCGGTTTCTTCAATAATTTGACGCACAGTGGACTGGCCGTTGATCATGGACAAAAGCATTGATTCATCGGTATTAAATTCCATGTTTTGATTTGTTTGTTCATGATCACAAATCTTGAGCACGGCCTGGTCATCCGGGATTTGTTTTTTCAGGGCTGCCAGTTCATCAATTCTGCGGGAGGCTTCCAGGAGTATGTTCATGGTGTTAAATGCACTGCCCACAATCCGTTTCAAATCTATGGATTCATCCTTGTACACGAACTGACCGGATTGCCACAAAAATACGTTATAGAGTGAATTTTCCGCCTGTTTGAGCAAAAAGCCGTTTAGTTCCGCCACTGTGATTTTGCCCTGTTCCACAAGGGTTTTTCCGATGCCCTGGTTTTTTTCCCGGCTTGCCGTGAGGGCGGCTTCCAGGGTTTGGGCACTGATCAGGCCGTTGTTGACCAGCAATTGCCCGATCCGGTTGCTTTTGCGCGATTCCGTGGCAAATACGATATCGCCTTCCTGCATCAGGATCTGTACCTGGTTGCTCTCAGAGCTGATGGTCAGCCTTCCGCTTTTTCTTTCATACTTGATCATCTGAAGAAGGTTTGAAAGATCAAATGTATCAAGGCTTCCCTGGATGGCCATGCTTTCTCCTGTATAAACGGGTCAAAAAATTATCCGCCAATATTTCATGGCTCACGGCTTATCGCCCGGAAAGGCCGGAATGAATAGACTGGGCGGCTTTTTTTGTCATGCCGGAAAGCCCGGCGAGTTCTTCGACAGGGGCTGCGGCAATGGCCTCGATGCTGCCGTAGTGCTGAAGCAAAACAGCCTTTCGTCTGGGTCCGATACCGGCGATATCATCCAGGGCCGAATGCAGGCTCCGGCTGCTTCGCCGCTTGCGGTGAAATGACACGGCCCGGCGATGGGCCTCGTCGCGGATGCGCTGGAGCAGATGCAGTTGCCCGGTATGCTGTTGAAAATTAACCGGATTGGCCCGGCCCGGCAGATAGATCTTGTCTTCTGGCTCGCCTTTGGCCTCATCTTTTTTGGCAATGCCGATTACCCCGAACTGCCCGGAAAGTCCGAGTTCATCTATCACTGCAAGGGCAATGTTGAGCTGCCCCTTGCCGCCGTCTACCATGAACAGATCCGGCAGGGACATGTGCTTTTCCTTTCCCGTATCTGAAGAAAACCGCCGAAACAGCACTTCCCGCATACAGGCGTAATCGTCCTGGGCTGAAACCCCCTGGATCCGGTAATGGCGGTAAAGCGATTTTTTGGGCGCACCGTCTTCAAACACCACCAGACCGGCCACCAGGTCCGTGCCCGACAGACCCGAGTTGTCCACGCATTCAATCCGGCGGGGATATCTGTCCAGGCCAAGGCGTTTTTCCAGGCCTGCAAGCAGGCGGGCCGATGAGTTTTCCTCCTCGGTCAGGGCCTGGAGTCGCTGGCTGGCGTTTTGGGCCGCCATTTCCACAAGGCGCCGCTTTTCCCCGCGCACGGGGGTGTGAACCACCGTCTTGCGTCCCCGAATTTCCGAAAGCCAGCTTGCGTAAAGCTCCCTGTCCCGTGGCGGGGTATGTGTCAAAACTTCGGCGGGCACTGCCGGGTACTGCTCATAGTACTGCTTGATAACAGCCCCGAGGATTTCCGCATCTTCTGAAATCGCGTCTTTGATCAAAAAATCCCGCATTCCCTGCAAATAGCCGTTTCGCACCTTCAAAAGCATCACAACGGCTTTTTCCGGATTTCGTTCCACTGCAAACACGTCCCGGTCCACAAAATCTGTGGTCACGGCCACCTGTTTTTCCAGGGTTTTTTCCAGGGCATAGACCTTGTCCCGGAGCTGGGCAGCGGTTTCATAATCCTGGCTGTCTGCGGCATTTTTCATTTCCGCCCGGATTCTGCGGATCAAATCCGGGGTGCGCCCCTGGAGAAACATGCGCACCTCGTGAACGATTTTGCCGTATTCCTGCTGATCCACATGAAAGCAGCACGGAGCCAGGCAAACCCCGATCTGATAGTTCAGGCAGGGCCTTGAGCGGGGTTTGACCTGGGGTGAGCGGCATTTTCGCAGCTTAAACACCCGATGGATCATTTTCAGGGTCTGCTTGACCGCACCGGCCGATGCATAAGGGCCGAAATACAGGGCCCCGTCTTTTTTGGGCTTTCGCACAACCGTGAGATTGGGATAAGCTTCGGAAAGATCCATGCGCAAAGAGGGATAGCGCTTGTCATCTTTTAAAATAACGTTGTAGCGGGGCCGGTAGCGCTTGATCAGGTTGGATTCCAGGATCAGGGCCTCGGTTTCCGAGGCTGTGACCACGGTCTCGAAATCAGCAATATGTTTGACCAGAACCCCTGTCTTGGCATCTGTTCGCGATGAGGCATCTGAGAAATACGAACGGATGCGGTTTTTCAGATTTGCCGCCTTGCCCACGTAAATTACTTTGCCCTCGGCGTTTTTCATCAAATAGACCCCGGGGCTTTTTGGCGTGCGGGCGATTTTGTCCGCCGGGCCAGGAGCGTGATTCTCTCCTTCGGCCATTGGCTGCCGGGTGTCAGACTGCGGCTTCAAAATCAAACACCATCATCTTTTTCAGTGTCTTGACCCGGTCGCGGTACCGGGCCGCCTTTTCAAATTCCAGGTTGTCTGCGGCTTTTCGCATTTTGGCTTCCAGTTCCCGAATCCGGCGCTCGACTTTCTGCTCCGATCCATAAGTGGCTGCGGTTTCGGCCACCTGTTGCTCAGGTGCTTGTGAGCCGGTCTTTTCATAGGGCGAACCAAATGCTGAGGCCAGGGATTTTTCAATGGTTGCCGGAATGATATTATGTTTTTGGTTATAATCTTTCTGGATTCCGCGGCGGCGCCCGGTTTCCTCCATTGCATGACGCATGGCCGGGGTGACGGTTTCAGCATACATGACAACTGTGCCGTTGGCATTTCTGGCCGCCCGGCCAAAGGTCTGGATCAGGGACCGGGCGGATCGCAAAAATCCTTCCTTGTCCGCATCCAGAATTGCCACCAGGGAGACTTCGGGAATATCCAGGCCTTCGCGCAGCAGGTTGATGCCCACCAGCACGTCAAATTCACCCGCCCGGAGATCGCGGATGATCTCGATGCGTTCCAGGGTCTTGATATCCGAATGCAGGTAGCGGACACGTACGCCCAGGTCCGTGTAATACTCGGTCAGGTCCTCTGCCATGCGCTTGGTCAGGGTGGTGACCAGCACCCGCTGGTTTGCACGGATTCTTTGCTGAATCTCGGAGTAAAGGTCGTCGACCTGGTTTTTGGCGCTTCTGACCTCCATTTCCGGATCAATTAAGCCGGTGGGACGCACGATCTGCTCCATGACTGCATCCCCGGCTTTTTCCAGTTCATAGTCCGACGGTGTGGCCGATACGTAAATCACCTGTGAAACCCGCCGGCTGAACTCTTCAAACCGAAGCGGCCGGTTATCCAGGGCAGAGGGCAGCCGGAATCCGTATTCCACAAGGGTTTGTTTTCTGGACCGGTCGCCGTTGTACATCCCCCGGATCTGGGGCACGCTGATATGGCTTTCGTCAATGAAAAGCAAAAAGTCATCCGGAAAATAATCCAGCAGCGTGGGCGGGGGCTGGCCGGGGGCACGACCGGTGATGTGTCTGGCGTAATTTTCAATGCCGTTGCAATAGCCCAGTTCCAGGATCATTTCCATGTCATATCGGGTTCGCTCCTCGATGCGCTGGGCCTCGATGAGCTTTCCCGCATCCCGGTAATGATCGATCCTGTGCTTGAGTTCCTCCTGGATATCGTCGATGATCCGCCGCCGGCCGCGCTCCTGGGTGACATAATGGCTGGCCGGGTAAATGGTGGTGCCGTTGACCCGCCTTTTGACCTTGCCGGTCAGGGGGTCGATTTCCGAGATCGCCTCGATCACGTCCCCGAAAAACTCCACGCGTATGGCCCGGTCCTCTTCGTAGGCCGGAAATATCTCCACCCGGTCGCCCCGGACCCGGAAAACCCCCCGGTAAAAATCCATGTCGTTTCTCTGGTACTGCATCTCAACCAGATCAGCCAGCAGCTTGTCCCGGGTCAGTTCCATGTCCGTGTCCAGATCCAGACGCATGGCCAGGTAATCCTCGGGCGCCCCCAGACCGAAGATGCACGAAACACTGGCCACCACCAAAACGTCTTTTCTCGACAGCACCGATCGGGTGGCCGAATGGCGCATCTTGTCAATCATTTCATTAATTGAGGAATCCTTCTGGATATAGGTATCTGATACCGGAAGATAGGCCTCTGGCTGGTAGTAGTCATAATAACTGACAAAATACTCCACCGCATTTTCCGGGAAAAAGGACTTGAACTCATTGTAGAGCTGGGCGGCCAGGGTCTTGTTCGGGGCGATCACCAGGGTGGGTTTCTGGACCTCGGCAACCACGTTGGCCATGGTAAAGGTCTTGCCCGATCCGGTTACACCAAGCATCACCTGGTGGGCCAGTCCGTTGTTGACCCCACGGCTGAGACCCGCAATGGCCCCGGGCTGGTCTCCCCTGGGCGTCATTTCCGTATGCAGGGCAAATTTACGCTTTTCCATCGCCGTGTTTCCAAATTGTGCCGTCAGGACGGTCTTCGAGAATGATGTTGCGCGCCTTTAGATCGTCGCGGATCCGGTCTGCCAGGGCAAAATCCTTTTCCTTGCGGGCACGGGTCCGCTGCCGGATCTGGTCTTCAATCCATTGGGCATCGATCTGCTGATCCTTTAGCACGGCATTTTTGCGCTGCTGAAAGTACTGCTGCGGGGTTTCGGCCATCAGGCCGAGGATCTGCCCGATACGCAGCATGTCGTTGATCCGGCCCAGACCTTCGGGGCTTTGGCAGGCCCCGGCTACACCCTTTTCATCGATCTGCCGGTTTAACTCCCGCACCGCCTCAAACAAAAGCCCCATGCCCCGGGCCGTGTTGAAATCATCATCCATGGCGTCGCAAAACCGCTGCCAGAGCTCGGCCCCCGAATCCCCGGAAACCTGCGGCGGCCAGGCGTCAAACACCGGGGCCACCCTTTCGAGCAGGCTGTAGATCTTGTCCAGGGACGCGGCTGCCTCTGCCATGGCCTGCTCTGTATAGTCTATGGGCGAGCGGTAATGATTGGAAACCAGAAACAGGCGCAGCACTTCAGGGTGCCAGGCCTTGACAATGTCTTTGATCATCAAAAAATTGCCCAGGGACTTGGACATTTTCTCCTGGTTGATGTTGATAAATCCGTTGTGAATCCAGTAGCGGGCAAAGGGCTTGCCGAATGCCGCCTCGGACTGGGCGATTTCATTTTCATGATGGGGAAAGATCAGGTCCTTTCCCCCGCCGTGGATATCAAAGCTCTGGCCCAGGTACTCGGCGCTCATGGCCGAGCACTCGATATGCCAGCCCGGCCGTCCCTTTCCCCAGGGGCTGTCCCAGGCCGGCTCACCGGGCTTGGAAGCTTTCCATAAAACAAAATCAAACGGGCTTTGCTTGCGCGGATCCACGTCCACACGGGCCCCGGCCTCCATGTCTTCAAGTTTTCTGCCCGAGAGTTTTCCGTATTCCGGCCATTTTTCAACGGCAAAATACACGTCCCCGTCCACCGGGTAGGCATAGCCCTTTTCAATGAGAAGGCGAACAATGGTTATAATCTGGGATATATGGTCCGTGGCCAGCGGCTCCAGGTCCGGAGGCTGCATGTTAAGCGATTCCATGTCTGCATGAAACTCATCAATACAGCGGCCGGCAAGCGCCACGGAGGAAATGCCCAGATCGTTGGCCCGCTGGATGATCTTGTCATCCACGTCCGTGAAATTGCGCACGTAATACACGTCATATCCCCGGGCCTTGAGATAGCGGTAGATCACGTCGAAAACCACGATGGACCGGGCATGGCCGATATGACAGGAGTCATAGACCGTGGGGCCGCAGACATACATCCGGATTTTGCCGGGTGTCATCGGATCCAATGGCTGCTTGCATCGCCCCAGTGTATTATATACTTTAATGGTCATGGTATTTGTCCATCTGCTGTGGTTGGATCAGGAAATTGTTTTAACAAAATAAATCAGATAGCGCATTATTCAAGCAAAACCACGCACATGGCGGCTATGGCCGCCTCGCGGCCGATGATGCCGAGTTTTTCCGTGGTGGTGGCCTTGATGTTTACCTGTTCAGGGGCAATTTCAAGGACTTCTGCGATGCGGGCGGCCATTTCTCCGGTATAATCCGCCAGTTTCGGCTGCTGGGCAAAAATTGTGGCATCGATGTTGCCGATGGTTGTGCACTTTTCTCGCGCCTTCTGCCAGGTCTGTTTCAGCAGCACCATGCTGGAAATATCCTTGTAGGCCGGATCAGTATCCGGAAAGTGCCGTCCGATATCGCCCAGTCCGGCTGCGCCGAAAATGGCATCGCATACGGAATGCACAAGAACATCTGCGTCTGAATGGCCAACCAGGCCCTTATCATGGAAAATTCTCACCCCGCCCAGCACAAGGCGCCGTCCTGCGGCCAGTTGATGAATGTCGTAACCAACACCTACACGCATAAACAGATTCTTTCCTTATCACAACGCGCCATAGCGGTAAACCCGTCCTGTTATAGCAGAAAAAATCGCTGGTCATTTGAGGATGCAAAGGGTACGGGAATATTTTTTTTCAAATAGGCGATATATTCAAGGATTGTGGCAATGCCGTGTTCACAGGCCCCCTCCCCCTGACAGGCGCAATGGCAGAACAATTCCCCGTGATCAAACCCCACATGGGTGGCAAAGACCTCCTCTGCCTGAATCCATGTCAGCAGACCGCCGTCTGCGGTTCTTGAAAGCTGCTTGACAGATCCTTTGCGCTGCAGGTTTCTTCCGGCAGTCAGCACATCCTTTCCCGCCCATGCGGTGAGATCCCCCCAGGTCAGTTCCCGGAAGCGGTCGGTGCCTGAATTTCCGTTTTCCATGGTCATCGCATATTCATCCGGGTTAGCGGCGGGCAAAACCGGCCGCCTTACGCAGCCGGTTCAGCCATGCCGTTGATCAGAGCAGCAACGTTTTGGCCAAGCACGCTGTGGTTGTATCCGCCCTCGAGAATGGCAAAGCATCCGGCACCCCGTGCAAAGGCGGATTGGCTTGCTTTTTTCCCGATGTGGTAATAGTCCTCGGTTGCCATCAATCCGCCCCAGTCCTGCATGTGATTGTCAAATCCCGCGGATATGCCGATAATATCCGCCCGGCTGGCGGACAGAATCCGGTTGACTTCTTCCATGTATTGCTCCCGGGTGTTTTTGGCCGGATTATGAATTTCAACCCAGTCATTGTTCCCCAGGATATTGACGGTTCCATCGCCGTAATGAAGATCAATGTCAAGCACCATGGCCGTGTCAATGCGGTTTTGGCTCTTTAGGGTCAGCAGGGCAATGGCCATGTTGTTAAAATAGCAGAATCCCCAGGCCGTTTCCGTGGAGGCATGATGTCCCGGGGGGCGGATCACGGCAAATGCCGGCTCCGAAAGACCGATGTGCGCGGCCTGAATCGCCCCGCCCGCAGCCAGGGCGGCAATGTCGTAGAGGTCCTTGCGCCGGACATTTTCAATATGAACATTGGAATGCGCCAGCTCAATGAGATTTTCAGGGGCCGGCTCTGCATCCACCATTTCCGCGTGAGACGGCAGCCGGTCCACAATGGCCTCAATACGGCCCGGAGCCGATGCCGGATCCGAAGTGTAGACCGGATAAAAAAACTGATGAAACACCACTTTCATGACACCTCCTTGATCACCTCGGCGGGTGCATCGGTCATCACCACATCGACTCCCATTTCCCGGGCCCGTTCGGCATCCGCAGGCCGGTTACAGGAGTATACCGCAACAATTTTGCCCTGTGCATGGCACTGACGAACAAATCTCCGGGTGAGCCGGCCAAAGGCAAGACAGTATCCTTGGATCATGTGCTGCACTTTTTCCGGGACATTGCCGGAAAACGGCCACGGACCGCCAATATTTAAAACAAAAGCCAGATCCGGGGCAAGCTCCCGGGCTTGCTCAAGCAAACCCGCATCAAAGCTGAGAACAAACAAATTGCTGCGCAAAGACGCCGGTACGTGAAGACCGATTTGCTCGACGACCCCGGCGGCAAGCTGTTTTTGGCAGTGGGGTTCCGCAGGCTTTCCGGCTTTGAGTTCGATCATGAGCACACCCTGGTGCGCATATCTTTTCAGCACTTGGGCCAGAGTCATGATCCGGGTGCCGGCATATTGGTCTGAAAACCATTTGCCGAGATCCAGGCGGCCAAGCTCTTCCAGGCTTAAGTCGGAAATCCTTTTGTTCACGCCGGCAATTCTTTCCAGGGTTTCATCATGGAAAATCACCGGTACATGATCGGCAGACAGTTGCACATCCAATTCAATGCCGTCAACCCCCCGAAGAAAGGCCAGGTCAAAAGCCGCCTGCCCGTTTTCCGGAGCTTCAGCCATGGCCCCCCGGTGGGCTATGAGCCAGGGGAAATCGGGCAGTCCGCCCCGGGACCTGTTTTTTTGTTCTGTTGATCCAACCATGGAATATGGCCGTGCCTTTCTCATAAAACCGGATTTTTTTCCACTATTGTTTTAAACAAAACAACAATAACCGGATTTAAAGATTTTCTCAAGCCTGATAGATTTTTAAAATCAGGCCTGCGGGCAGGGATTCGCCAAACATTGCGGTTTGCTCGGATTCTTCAAGGGGGGCCGCGGTTTTCAGCACCCGGCTTTGCTTTTGCATCCCATGGTCGTCCAGCCACCGGATCACCCGATCCAAAAGGCTTTCGTCCATATCCCGGGACCGGTCGCCGGTTTTGCGGGTCATCTGCACCAGGGCGTTTCCCACGGCCCCGGGATGTTTCCACTGGTTTTCAAGCAGAAATTCAACCCATGGAGCCGCTTTGTCCGGGGAAACCACACGGTCCACGGGTCCGTAAAGCAGCTGCCGGGCCCCGAACCGGGATAATGCCCAGAATTGCTGAGGTTTTGCTTTTTTCGGTAAAATCTCTTCGGCCAGGGCCTGGCCCCATTCGGCTTTTTCCTTTGCCCCCAGCCGTTCCATGCCCGCCACGGCCATCCACATCTCCAGTTTCTGCTGGGGGGGCATCTTTGTCTTGCCCCCTTTTCTGGGCATGATCACGGGCCTGAGGTCCTGGGCGAACTGCCGTTGGCGCCCGGAATTGAGACCGCCGGCCACCCGGCGCCACAAAATCCACCATTCGGCCACAGCCTGCTGATTTTTTTTAAATATTACGCCCTGCTTGTAGATTTTCCAGAGCCGGGCAATGCGCTGGTCGTCCAGGCCGTCACCAAAGCCCGGCCGGAGGCAGAACCCCAGCAGATTCAGCCAGCGCACCTCGTGTTCAGGTGTTTTTTTCCGCGCATCCATGCGTTCGATCAGGGCATCGGCCATCTGGCGGATCAAAGAAAGGGGCCAGTTGTCCCTGGAACGCCCGATAAACTCAGAAACGCTTTTGACCAGCCCGGAAAGCGCGCGGCTGTCCTGCGCGGAAAACGCCTCATCAATGATCCGGATCACCTCCTGCACCTGTGCGCTGTCAAACACCTCGGTTTCGGCCACCATCTCCTGGGCCGGCATCTGCCGCAGCTGGAACCGGAGCTGCCATTTGTGACCGGTGGAAACCGAACCGCACCACAGTTCAAGGATGCCGGTTTCTGTGTATTCGGCTTCAATCTGTACGGGAATTGCGGTCTGCACACCCTTGTGGCCGAACTGTATCACCGTCTGTATGGGTGGAAGACGGGTTAAGCTCTCATCCACATCCACGATATCCCCGGCCCGGTCCCCGGAACGGAAGCTGGAGCTAAACAGCTCAAAGCTCACAGGCTGATTGGTCAAAACCTCGAATTCCTGATCCGCAAGCGTTACCCGTGACCCCTCATCCAGGCCCCGCTCCACAACGCATATGGCCTGGGCCGCCCTGTCCTGCTGCCGGTCTGCCTGGGCAATGCCTAAGTAATAGGACCTGGGGCTGCCGCTGCCCACCCGGACCCCTCTTCCGGTTTTGACCAGTCCGTAATACGAGGCGCCCAGGGCCACAGCCACGTCCAGATCCCGGTTTTCAAGCACCCGGGGACGCTGGTCGTCATTTCTGCCAAACCACCGGCATATGGCAGATCCGATCCGGTTCCGGATTACTTCAGCCTTCAGGCTGCCGCCGTTATACAGGATCAGGTCCGGAAACGGATCGCTTTTGTCTGTGAAGCGGGCGACATCCTCTTTGTGCTGTTCCAGAAACAGTCCAATGTGACGGGTGATGGCCGGATCAGATGCATAGGGCAGTCCGAATTCGGAAATCGCCTTACGCCGGGTTTCGGTTTTTGGGGCGGCCTTTTCCACCAGGGGAAAGAAGCCTTCCAGAACGATTTGCTCCAGGCTTTCCCTTGTGATTTCCGCAGTCCGGGTGCCGCCGATCAGACTGCTGCCCTGCCCCATCATGGTAATGGTTTCCCGGTCCGTGCCCTGATTCAGGATATTTTCCTTGGCCCGGCGGCACAGGTGGCACAGGGTCTTCCAACGGTCACCGGTGAGATCGGCGCCTGAACCGAACTGTTGTTCCGCGTGCCGGGCCAGGGCCAGGTCGATGTTGTCTCCGCCCAGAATCAGATGTTCGCCCACGGCAATGCGCTCAAATCTGGGCGTACCCCCGGTTTCCTGAAGGGTGATCAATGTCAGATCCGTGGTCCCCCCGCCCACGTCGCAGACCAGCACCAGCTCACCCGGGCGGATATGCTCCCGCCAGTTGTTTTCATGCAAAATCAGCCAGGAATAAAATGCCGCAAGGGGCTCTTCGAGCAAAATTACGTCCACGAGGCCGGCGGCTTTGGCCGCCTCCAGGGTCAAATCCCGGGCCACCTCATCAAATGAGGCCGGCACGGTGATGATCAGAAACTGGTTTTCCAGGTACAGGGACTCGTCTGAAACGCTGTGATTCCAGGCGCATTTCAGATGCTCCAGGTACCGGGCCGTGGCCTCCACAGGAGAAATCCGGGCCACATCCCCGCCCGCGCCCCAGGGAAGAATCCGGGCACGGCGGTCTGCCTGGCCGTGGCAGAGCCAGCTTTTGGCAGAAGACACAAGGCGCCCGGGCACCCTGGCCCCGTGATCCCGGGCGAATGTTCCCACGAATGGGGAAATTTCAGATTCCCGGCTCCAGGGCAGCCGGACGGCTTCAGCGTCAATGTCATATTTTCCGGTAATATAGCAAAACGAAGGCAGCACTGGCATGCGGTCGACTTCTCCGGCTGCCGTGAGCTGAGGGACGGAAAAGAGTCGAATACCTTTGTTTTCAGATGTTTCGGCTTCAAGATCCACAAAAGACAGGGCTGAATTGGTTGTGCCCAGGTCAATTCCGATAATATAGCGGGCTTGCTCAATATCCACGATCAATCCTGCTGCCGGACGTTAAATTCGAGTTTCCATCGTCTTTGGTCTTCCACGGACACGCACCACAGCTCCAGGGTGCCGATCTCCGTTGCCGCGGCTTCCAGGGTCACACCCACGGTGGTGCCGGGTTCCCCGTCAAGGGTGGTCTCCAGGGTGGTGATCTCCTCGATCTGATCATGCCAGTCCTCCACCACCGCCCCGGCCGGATCATCCTGGCGCCGGACTGAACCAAAAAATTCAAATACCACGGGTTCGCCCACCACCAGAACGAATTCCTTTTCAGTGATGCGCGCAACAGTGCCTTCTTCCATGCCAAAGGGGGCCACGCACAGGGCCTTGACCGGCTGGGGCATGCCCGGCACCGCCGGCATGGCCGCAGCCACGCCGATATAATAGGATTTGTTGAGGCCAGCCCGGATCCGGATGCCCCGGCCGTGGCGTGCCTGGCCGTAATAGGCAGCCCCCCTGGCCACCGCAAGATCGTAGTTTTCTGTGTTGATCTCCCGGATCCGGCCGGATGAATGGCTCCAGCTGTCCAGCACATCCCTGACCCGCTCCCGGAGCAGGCGGGACTTCATGACCCCGCCGTTGAACAAAACCGCATCCGGTGCGGCCGTGGTCTCCTGTTGACCCCGATCCCGGCCGGTTAAAAAGGCAGCCATGTGCCGGGTGACTGCGGGATCTGCTGCATAGACCAGCCCGGCTTCCCGCAGGCCTGTCCGGCGCTGTGTTCGGGGAAATTCATTTTCAGGGCATTTTGGGAAAAAACCGTCAATAATAACCCGGCTGATATCCTCTGCGGGCAGATCCATTTTCAGGGTGTTGCCAATCAGGCTGCTGCCCCGGCCCAGTATGGTCACAGGCCATGTATCCCGGTCCTGTGAACCGGAAAATGCGCCTTCCTTGGCGCTGCGGCAGGCATGCACCAGCCCGCGCATCTGCCAGGAATCCAGACGGGTGCCGGATTCGGCCATTTTTGCGGCCACGTGATAGGCCAGGGCCAGATCCATGTTGTCCCCGCCCACAAGCAGGTGCTCGCCCACTGCAATGCGGTCCAGGACCAGTTCCCCCTGTTCCTCGGAAACCCGGATCAGGCTGAAATCCGTGGTGCCGCCGCCGATATCGCAGATCAGCACGAGTTCATCCTTTTCAACAGCCTTGCGCCAGTTTTCGCCGCTTACATCGATCCATGAATAAAATGCCGCCTGGGGCTCTTCTAACAGGGTGACCCGGGGTAATCCGGCCTGCTGCGCAGCCTGCACGGTCAGTTCCCGGGCCACGGCGTCAAAAGAGGCCGGCACGGTGAGATAAATTTCCTGGTTTTCCATGCGCAGGGCAGAATTGTCCCCTGCCATTTCGTAATTCCAGGCCTGGCGCAGATAGGCCAGCAAGGCCGATGATGCAGCTACCGGCGATAGTTTTTTCACGTCATCTGCCGCCTCCCAGGGCAAAATGGCCGCGTTTCGGTCCACGGAAGTATTGCACAGCCAGGACTTGGATGAGGCAATGACACGCTGGGGCGCTTCTGCGGCCCGAATCCTGGCGTATTCGCCGATTACTACCCGGTTGTCCGGATCCCAGGGCAGGGCAAAAGCCCCGTCGCCGGCTTCTGCGTGGCCCGGCAGATAGATAAAAGACGGCAGACCGGGCTGCTTTTCAATTGTATGGGCGGCCGTGACCTGGGCAATCTCAAGGACCCGGACTTCCGGTGTCTGATCTGTTTCCGGGACCCCCGGGGTATAGGCGACCACGCTGTTTGTGGTTCCCAGGTCAATGCCGATGATGTATGCCGGCTGATCCACTGACGGTCTCCTGCTGTTGGGATGATGCCAAAGGGATATTACTGGATTTCCACTTCCGCGGGGGCAATAATCAAGGGATCGCCGCTGGCCGAAAGCACGGGCAGTTCCAGTCGGCCGGCCTTCCATCCACGATGCCGGAGCACGCCGTTAAAAGGGGGCTCTCCGGTGACATTGCCGGTAAGTTTGATGGCTGCCGGATCAAAACCGGCCGGAACAGAGATTTCCCGGCCCTCGGGCTTGTCGATCACAGCTGCCGGGGCTATGGTTTTTTTTACGGCACCGGCACAATTTTCATGAATGCTGCGCACGGCCGCACCAATCTGGGCGTCCTGGAAGGCGCTTAAATCCTCGTGAAAAAAGTCCATCAGACGGCCTTGTCGCTGAAGCACGGAAATCAGGTGGAGGTAGTAGCGTTTGCTTTCTTCCTTTTGTTCCCGGCCGGCCGGCTCCCTGGCCGGTTTTTCATCTTCCTGTTTTTCTTTCTTTTTCGCCGCCGCGGGCTTTGCGGTTTTCCGGGATGCAGCGTCAATCCCGGATTTGCGAATCACTCGTTTGAATCCGCCCCGGAGCAGCATCCACTGAATAAGGGTCATCAAAAGCATCAGCCCGGCCAGGGCAGGATAAAACCAGGTCTGAATCAAGTCAAATCCCCGGGTATTTTTTTGGACCCACGACTGCATGTCCGGATCTTGGCTGATGACTTCCAGAATATCGGCAAAGCTTACGGTTGCAAATACCTCCCGGGATGCAAACCAAATACCTGCGCCAATAAGGCAGCCGAAAATCAGGTTGACCAGAAACAGCCGCAGCAGACTGCTGCGGGAAAGTGACGGGATCAGGTTCATGGGATGTTTTTCTCCTGATTAAAAAATCCAAAATTGCGTTTCATTATTTGACCAAACAATAAACCCGTATAATGAATCAGGTGAGCAAAAAGTGTCAAGCTTCTTTTCAGAGGCAGGGCTCTGGCTTCCGGCTTTTGCCGGCGGGTGATAATTTTTCTTGATGCCCAAACCCGCAGGTGTTATTTTTATATAAAATTCTGACACAAAAAGGAAAAACGAATGTTGGGAAAGCAACAGGGAATGTTTATTATTCGGGACATATTTGATTTTGATATCGGGCACCTGGCAAAAAGCCCGTGCCGGGAATGTCAGCATCGCCAGAACCTGCCGGACTGCTCCGAGCAATGCGAGGTGCTCGACAATATCCAGACCACGCTGGCCCGGGCGATTTCCTGCACCGGCCGGCACCCCTTTCTTGAGTCATAGCCGGGATTCAGGCCTTGATCAGTAAATAAAAAATCCCGGGATTCATTCTCCCGGGATTTTTTTACAGGCAACGGTGCAGCCGGCCTATGAAATTTATTCGGATGGCGGATCAGCTTTTTGGGGACGTTATCCGGAAGATGATGCAATCACCTGATCCGCGATTGCCTCCAGCGTTTTGGGTCCGATCCCCTTTACTTCCAACAATTGATCTGCGCTTGTAAACGAGCCGTTTTTCTTACGATAATCCACGATCCGCTCCGCAATAGCCGGCCCGATACCCTTGAGCTGTGTGAGTTGCTCAGGGCCGGCTGTATTGATATTGATTTTTTCCCCGGCGCCTGCGGTTTGCCATGCACCCAGAAATCCGAGCAGTAAAATCAGAGCCAGAATCGCTTTTATCCACCGTTTGTGCAGAATCATTGCATACCCCCTTTTTTGTGATTGTCAGTTCCTGCACCGATGCCGCCTACCCTGAAATAATAGCCAAAGAAGCGAATCAATAGAGAAAAAAAAGCAATGTCAAAATTCTGACAATTTATCCCGGAAGTCAACCATTTTTTTAATAAAAATTTTTTTCAGGGATAACTATTTTAAATAAAATAAAATTTGATATTTTTTCCACACAAGCAGCAAATGTTGAGGTATCGGAAAGACAGGGTTTTCAACAGACATGGGAAAGCAAACAGGTCAAAACGGCCAAATGAGCTGTTTTCCAGATAATCGTTTACAATTCATCGGCAAAATTGCTAATGTTGCTTTCAAATCAATCATGCACAACGGCCAACAGGTATCCGGACCAATGAAACTCGCTGTTATTTCAGATATTCACGGCAATGCCGAAGCTTTCCGGGAAGTGCTCAAAGACACTGAAAAGGCAGGTATTTCAACCATTTACTGCCTGGGCGACAGCATCGGCTACGGACCGGAACCCGATGAGACCATCCGGATGGTGCGTGAACGCGGCATATTATCCATCCAGGGCAACCACGAACTGGCTGTGAATCAACCCGGATACCTGAACTGGTTCAATCCCATTGCCCGGATTTCCCTGGAAAAAACCATGACAATGCTCTCCCGGCAGTCCCTGGACGACATCGCCGCCCTGCCCTTTTTTCTTACAGGGCACAACTGTCGGTTCGTCCACGGGTTTCCCCCGGACTCGGCCACCACCTATCTGTTTGAGGCCGATCCGGAGCAGGTGGATGCGGCCATGGCAGAAGCCGAAGAACCGATCTGCTTTGTGGGCCACACCCACGAACTAATGATCCTCACTCATGACGGCCGAGAGGTTTCCAGGCGTCCATTGAAACGCGAAACCATTATGCTTGACACCGGCTGCCGGTATATCATCAATGTGGGCAGCGTGGGCCAGCCCAGGGATGGCACCAATCATGCAAAGTACGTGATTTTCGACGATCAGGCCCTTGAGCTCGAAGTTCGGTTCGTGGAGTACAATGTCACGGAAACCATTGACAAAATATACGCGGCAGGGCTTCCGGAACAGCACGCCTGGCGGCTGTCTTGATTTTGTTTCAAATTTATGGCGATACAGTCAGCTTGTCTCCGGGGTGAATCACAGAATCCTCAGTCAAGTCATTTGTTTCCAGCAGGGTTTTGAGGTCGATATCGTGCTGTTGGGCAATGGAATACAGGGTATCGTTGTCTTTGACCGTATATTGCTTCTTTTGGGTTGATTCAGGCTCGGGCTCCGACTTTGGTGCCGGTTCCGATGGTTCGGCTACTGCCGCCGCCTCTTTGACTCCCTGCTCAGCGGCCTGGATTTCCTTTTCCAGTTTTTCTGTTCTGTCGCTGAGCGCCTCGACCTGCCTTACCAGTGAATCAAGTATCAGGCCCTGCTGGTCGAGCTGCTCATGCACTTGCTGGACGCCTCCCATGAGCTGGTCGTGATTGGCGGTAACCCGGGATTGCAAATCCGCCAGCGTTGCCTGCAGGCGCAGATTCCCGGATGAATCGTCAGCCTGCGGCAGCTGCTCCGCCGAACCGAGATTGATACTTTTCCGGGATGTTTGCGCCTGACGCTGATCCGGCCCGCCGGTAAAAAAGGAAATCAGAAGGATCAAAAAAATCGCCGCCCCGCCTCCGGCCAGAAGAATCAGCAGGAGCTTTCGCCCTGCGGGCAAACGCCGCCGCTGTTGATGCAGCAGGGATTCAGGCGCTTCTTCATATTCCTCATACCGGGGATCATTGCCGTAGTCCATGGTGGTTTTCCTTTCATTTGACAGGTTAAATAATCAAAAGGTTTCAGCAGCCAGTAAATTGCTCAAAAGCCTGCCAGAACACCTTCTGGCAGGCATCGGTTTCTTTCAGGATTTCATGCCTGGCGCCCTGGATTTTAACAACCCGGCAGCAGGGCAGACGGCTGCAGATCCGTTGGTGGGACCGGGTGTCCACAACCCGGTCCCGGGTCCCGGATGCCAGAAGCACCGGGGTTTTGACAGCCTCCACATATCCGGGGGCAGCCAGACAATCAATGGCGTCAAACGCGGCAGCCGCCCACCCGTAGGTCACGCCGCCAAGGGCCAGATCCGGATTTTTCCGCACTTCCCGGTTTTCGTCCAAAAATCGTTCCGGATCCCCGGTCAGGTCATTTCCCCGAAACCGTCCGGGCTTAAACGAATAATCACCGGCGCCCGGAATATATTGCTCAGCGCGACCGGCCCGAACCGCCCTTTGCACAAGTTTTCGGGTCAGTCCCCGGGGAAAGGGAAACGTGTGGATATCAAACATGGGTGAAACCAGCACGGCCCGGTCAAAAAATCCGGGATTTTCTCGCAGATACTGCATGCCGATGTTACCGCCCATGGAATGGGCCAGCAGGATTTTGGGCAAAGCCGGTTCAGGCTTTGCAATCCGGGTCACAAACGCATTGAGGTCGTTTACATAGTCGGCAAAGCTTCGCACAAATCCCTTGTGCGGGTTGTCCAGCATCCTGGAAGAAAGCCCCTGGCCCCGCCAGTCAAAGGAATATACGGCAAAACCCCGCTTCTGCAACCCTGTGATGGTTTCCCGGTTTTTTTCCAGAAACTCGGCCCGGCCGGAAAGGTAAACCACTGAAGCCCGTGGCAAAGCCGATTCCGGGCGCCAGATGCCGTAACGGATTTTCAGGCCGTCATGGGTGGTAAAAAAGCAACCTTCCGGGTGCATGCAATCATCCACACAGGCTTGAGCCGGCTTGACCCGGCCGATGTTTTCCAATATGATAAAAATTTCAAAAAATGAATGCACCAGATTACCATCAACCTGCAGGGGAAGCCAAATGAAAAAATACTTCCATCAATTCGTGGAAACCTGTGAAGATCTGCTTACCTTTGGATGGGACCGGCCCACCGATGAGCAGACCCTGATCTGCTACTTGCAGATGTTCTCCGATGATCAGCTGATCCGGACCCTGGCCGGCAGAATGAGCGATGCGGAGATCGAAGAGGTTTACAATCTCATCAACCGGCTGCTCAAAACCCACTTAAAGGACTCTGAGTACCACCGGCTTTTTCTTAAAGAAGAGCATTGAATAAAAAATATAACTTTCTGAAAAAAATTATGAATTTTAAAAAGCAACATATTGAGCGTTATGCCGACATCCTGTTATGGGGACTGAAAACCGCACGGCACGGCCGCAGAAAAAAAAGCGACATTATTTTGCTGCGATATGATCCCGCGGCCCTGCCCCTGGCGGAAAAATTATACGAAAAACTGCTCAAAGCCGGCCGGCATCCGATCCAGCGGATGATGCAGACCTGCCCCATGGAACAGAAATTTTATGAAATGGCAAACAACCGGCAGTTGACATTTATCGCCCCCGGGGAAAAGGAACTGCTGGAGAACCTCAACGGCAGCATTGTGCTGCTGGCCCCGGAATCCATTACCCATTTGTCCCATATTGATCCCGGATCCATTGCAAAATTTGCAAAAGCCAGAAAACCGCTTCGAAACATTCTTGACCGAAGGGAGGAAACCGGTGATTTCAGCTGGACCCTGGCCATGTACCCCACCCCGGCGCTGGCCCATCACGCTGGCATTTCCATTGAAGACTATACCCGGCAGGTAATCAGGGCCTGTTTTTTAAACCGCAAAGACCCGGTGGCCCATTGGGAATCGGTCTTTCGCCGGGCCCGATCCATCAAACAATGGTTAAACCGGCTGTCCATACGGCGTCTCCACGTGGAGTCCGAAAAAGTGGACCTGGAAATCACCCCGGGCCAGATGCGTCAGTGGATCGGGATTTCCGGCCATAATATCCCCAGCTTTGAAATCTTTCTGTCCCCGGACTGGCGCGGCACCCGGGGGGTGTATACGGCGGATCAGCCCACTTACCGCAGCGGTAACCGCGTGGAAGGCATCCGTCTGGAATTTGACAAGGGCCGTGTGATCCATGCCCGGGCCGAAACCGGGGAGGCCTTTTTGTGCAATCAGCTTCAAATGGATTCAGGCGCGGACAAGGTCGGGGAGTTTTCCCTGACAGACCGGCGGTTTTCCAAGATTGACCGGTTTATGGCCAACACCCTGTATGACGAAAATTACGGGGGATCTTACGGCAACTGCCACATCGCTTTGGGAAGCGCCTATTCCGACACCTATGCCGGAGACCCCGCCAACCTGACCCCTTATGCCAAAAAGGAGCTTGGTTTCAATGATTCGGCCCTGCACTGGGATCTGGTCAATACCGAAAAAAAACGGGTGACCGCCCATCTTGCAGACAGGGGAAAAACAGTGATCTATGAAAACGGGCAGTTTCAGCACAATGGATAAAACAGATTTTTCCACCCGCCCCTTGCTGCTGGAAAATCCGATCCAGAAATATGCCTGGGGTTCGACAACGGCCATCCAGAAAATCCTGGGCGCAGAACCAGACGGCCGCACCCCCTGGGCCGAGCTCTGGATGGGGGCCCATCCCAAAGCCCCCTCCATGGTCCATGTCAATGACCAACAGGCACCCTTAAACGAGCTGATCCGGGAGCACCCACGGGCCTTTCTGGGCGCGGACACGGCAGCGGCATACAGCAACACCCTGCCTTATTTGTTTAAGGTCCTGGCCGCCAAACAGCCCCTTTCCATCCAGGCCCATCCGGATGCCCGGCAGGCAGGGGAAGGATTTAAACGGGAAAATAAACAGCAAATCCCCATTGACGCTCCTCATCGCAATTACCTGGATCCCTGGCCCAAGCCTGAGCTCATCTGCGCCATCGAACCCTTCGGTGCCCTGATCGGATTTCGCAGCCCGGAGATGATCTGCAGCCTTGGCCGGCGGTTTTTTCCCAAAAGCCTGGACCGCCCCCTGCAGGCCCTGGAAACCCGGCCGGATGTATCCGGCATCCGGGCATTTTTCCATGCATTGATGACCATGGAACAAATCCACCGGACTGAAGTCATCCATGAGGCCCTGGCCAACGCCAGGATCAGCGATACCCCTGAAGGCTATTGGATTGACAGGCTTCACCAGAGCTATCCCGGGGATACGGGTGTACTGGCCCCGGTTTTTCTCAATCTTCTGGAAATTCCCCCGGGACGGGCCGTGTTTCTGGCCCCGGGAATCCTGCACGCCTATTTGTACGGCACAGGCATGGAGATTATGGCCAATTCCGACAATGTGCTGCGCGGCGGGCTTACGGCCAAGCATGTGGACATGGCTGAGCTTTTAAACACGCTGGAATTTGAACCCTCTTTTCCAAACCCGGCAGCCCCGGAGAAAATGGATTCTGCAGAGCAGCGATTTGCAGCACCGGCCGATGAATTTGTCCTTTCTGTCATCAGTGTTGACCCGGATACCCGGTATTGTTCGCCCAAAGAGCACAGCGCTGACATTTTATTTTGCCTGGACGGTCAGGCGGAAATACGGAAAAACAAAACAGATACCCGCCTGGATCTTGGCCAGGGGCGGTCGGCGATCGTGCCGGCGGCCGCAGGGGCCTATGAAATCACCGGCCGCGGGAAGATATGGAAAGCCGGGGTCCCGCAATGAACCCCCTTTGCGGCCAAAAACAGCTCCCTGAGCTTCGGGTCAATGAAATTTTTTACAGCATCCAGGGCGAATCCCTTTATATGGGCAGGCCCTGCATTTTTGTGCGCCTGACCGGATGCAACCTGCGGTGCACCTATTGCGATACCGGTTATGCCTACACACAGGGCCGGCCCATGGACATCGCGCAAATCCTTTCCAAAGCCGGAAGCTATGGCGTAAAGCTGGTGGAGATCACCGGCGGCGAACCCCTGATGCAGCCCTGCACCCCGGCCCTGGCCGAAGCCCTGCTTGCAAAAAGTTTTGAGGTGATGATTGAGACAAACGGTACCTATTCCATTGACCTGGTACCGGATGTATGCATGCGGATCATGGACATCAAATGCCCGGCAAGCGGGGAAAGCCGCAAAACCGATTTTGACAACCTCAACCGCCTGAAGGGAAACGATCAGGTCAAATTTGTGATCTGCGACCGCAAGGACTATGATTATGCCCGCCATATCCTCAGGTATTACTGGTCCGGCCGGCCGCCGGTGCCGGTTTTGATCTCCCCGGCCGCCGGCCGGCTTGCGCCGGCCACCGCAGCGGCCTGGATACTCGAAGACCGGCTGGATGTGCGGCTGCACCTGCAGCTGCACAAAATTCTGTGGCCAAATGAACAACGCGGGGTATAGAATTACAGGAGGTATGAAATGGGAGACCAGCCCCGGGCAGTGGTTCTTTTAAGCGGCGGGCTTGATTCGGCCACAACCCTTGCCGTTGCCCGCCAGCAGGGATTTTGCTGCCACACGCTCAGCTTTGACTACGGCCAGCGCCATTATCACGAACTTGCAGCATCCGAAAGAATTTCCCGGGTTTTGGGGGCAAAAGAACACCACGTGGTGCGCCTGGACATGCGCGACATCGGCGGCTCTGCCCTGACTACGGATCTGGCGGTGCCGCCCGGCGACTCAGGCGGGCAGGCCGAATCGGATATCCCGGTCACCTACGTGCCCGCGCGCAACACCATCTTTCTTTCCGTGGCCCTGGCATGGGCCGAAACCCGGCGGGCCGCCGACATCTTTATCGGCGTGAATGCAGTGGACTACTCCGGTTATCCGGATTGCCGGCCTGAATATCTTGCAGCCTTTGAGGCCATGGCCAACCTGGCCACCAAAATGGCTGTCCAGGAAAATACCGTCGTGCGCATCAATGCCCCCCTGCTTTATCTGAAAAAATCAGAAATCATCCAAAAGGGAATGGCCCTGGGTGTGGACTACAGCCTGACCCACTCCTGCTATGACCCCTCACCCGGCGGCCTGGCCTGCGGCCGCTGCGATTCCTGCCTGCTGCGGCAAAAAGGATTTGCCGATGCGGGGGTCCCGGACCCAACGCTGTATGTACCAGACCCGGAATAAAAACCGGCCGCAGACGGCAAGCCCTACCAGCCCATGGGTACCAGAAACGCTTTTCCGGTCATCTGAAGGGATTTGTCCGGCTCGGTTTTGCACTTTTCGCTCACCGAACGGATCAGATGGCCCGCCGCGGTCTGTGTCCAGAACCAGCGGGCAAACTCCCGGCTCGTGGGCGGGGTCGTGCCCGGCTGATGGGTGGCTGCCTCGTAATAAAAGGTTTTCAGGTCCTGAACCGCAAGCCGGATGGCCACAGCCAGGGGCATTTCCGAATCCCCGGGCTCCGGGGATTGATCCAGCAAATAATCACAAAGCAGGTCTGCGGCTGCATCCGGTTCAAAATTGGCCACAGCCGTGCGGCTTTGCTCCTTGCGGCGTTTGTCGTACCAGGGCATCAGCTCTGTCATTTCCCGGCGAAGGGCGGATACCTGTTTTTCCAGATCGGTTTCAGCCTGCTCAGGGGCGGAGAAGCTGATTGGACAGGACCATGCCTCTTGTGCCGTATCGGAATCATCTGCTCCAACCGGTGCTTCCTCGGAAAAATCAACCAGAACAGGACCGGATCGGGCATTTAAAAGCTCCAGGGCCGAAATCAGCACTTTTTTCTGAAATGACGGATCATCGGGCACACCCAGGGGGCGGCCCAGGTCAAATGGCACCCACAGGGCCCGGGGCGGATGGATTTTTTCCGTGTGCTCCCGGATCAGGCTGATCTGGGTGGTGGCAATGCCTTTGGCTTCCAGGTAATGGGCCAGCGCGCCCACGGCGCGCGTGCAAAACGGTCAGACCGGAATCAGAACAGCGGCATCCACATTGTCGCCTTTGAGCAAGCCGGCCAGATTTTCCGCAGAAGGTTCCATTTTCGAAGGATCAGCAGCGCCCATGAAGGAATAATGAAAATCAGCCACACTGCCGATACGGTTTTCATCAGCCAGCTGCCGGAGCCGGTCAATGGGAAAAACCACGTTCCAATCCTGCTGAAAACCGGTGCGGTCAAAATTGGTGGAAATATGGGTCATGACCAGATCCTCTGCGCGGCTGGTGCCGTCGATCACCCGAAAGTCGCCGTCCATGCCCCCAAAGGGGCGGTCGCCCCGGCGATGAAGCCCGGCCGTGGAAATCAGCGCGATCCGCTGATTTGCCAGTTCCGGGACATTGACCCAGGGCGTTTGATCAAACTGCGGACAGGGCAGGTCGGCAATATGGGAACGCATGGGTTCAGCCAGATTTTCAAGTCGCGCCATCATGTCCTCCTTTTTAAACAATTACGTAATTGTATATTTTTATGCCGGTTTTTATGCCAGTTTTGCACAGTGTTTATATGATGGCCTGGCAAGGCAACGGCAGTTTTTCTCTGGAAGTCAGTACGCTGCATTTCCGGCAGGTTTCCCGGGTTGGCGCCCGCTCACACCCTTGGCAGCGGCTTACCAAATCCATTGCTTCGCGGATTTCGCCTTCGAGTTTCTGATAATCGCTGATTTTTTTTTCAATGGCGCGTTTTTGTTCTTCAAGCAGGGCAAGGACCCGGCTGCTTGCTTCATCGCCCGTGGCACCGTTTTTTCGGGCCTCGTAAAGGGCCTTGATCTGTTTTAAGGCAAAACCGGCATCCCGGAGCTTTTGAACAAAAAACACCGTATCCGCCGTGTCCGGAAAAAACAGGTAAAACCCCCCGGCACTTCGGGTGGCCGGTTCAATAAAGCCCTCTTCCATGTAATAGCGGACAGTACGCACGGTGGTGCCGGCCATTTTGGCAATTTCACCGATCTGACAAAGATTTTCAGGTTTGTTATTTTCCATGCTGTATAAAATAACCATACTTTTACGTTATTGTCAAATCAAAAATTCTTCCGGCTGGTTGACATCCTTGTCAAGGACTGTCATATTTGAATCAAACTAAAGCTCCCCTCCGATTGAACCCAATTCGCCCAAAAAAAACAGGGCAGGAGAACATAGATGCAAAAATCCAAACCCTGGCTGCTGGGTCTGCTGGCAGTGCTTGTCATTCTTGCTGTTGCCTATGTCGGCTTTTATTTTCTCTTCCTGGATTTCCTGGTGGACTATTGGTGGTTTGATTCCCTGGGCTACGGGTGGTATTTTTTCCAGCGGGTTTCTTACCGGTACCTGGTATTCGGCGGGGTGACCCTGTTTTTCTTTCTGGTGTTTTTTCTCAACTTCTGGGTGGCCTCCCGGTTTCTTGGCACATCGCCTGGCGAAGCAGAAAAAAAGGACAAAACCCGCACCCGGCGCTACCACGACATGGCCCGGATGTTTCGCACCGGATCCATGAAGGTCTATACCCCCCTTTCCCTGGTGCTTTCCATATTTGTGGCCCTGCCTGTGTTTGAAAAATGGGAGGAACTGCTGTTTTTCCTGTTCAGCCCCAATGCCGGGACAACGGATCCGGCCTTTGGTATTGACGTGAGTTTTTACCTGTTTTCCTATCCCATCCATATGCTGCTGGAACAGCGGCTGTTGATCGCAGTGGCCATTGTGGCCGCAGCCTCCCTTCTGCTCTATATCATCGAACGCCGGATGCTGGCAAAAACCGATCTGCCCCTGGCCAGGGGCGCCAGAATTCATCTAAATATTATGGCGCTGATCCTGGCGGTGCTGGTTGGATGGGGATTTTTCCTGAAACGCTACGGCCTGGTTTTTACCAGCAATCACATGCCCCTGTTTTACGGACCCGGGTTTACGGAAATGCATGTCACCCTGCCCCTGATCTGGGCAGCGGTTATCTGCTGGGCGGCTGCGGCGGCAGGCATTGTTTACTACCTGAATTTCCGCCGGGCCCTGTTTCCGGTTCTCGGCCTGATCGTCGTGTTCGCCGGCGTTTTTGCCCTGGGAAACACCACTTTTTTGCCCAATCTGGTAGAGAAATATCTGGTTCTTCCCAATGAACTGTCCCGCCAGCAGCCCTACATTGAAAACAGCATCGAGGCCACATTGGGGGCATACGGCTTATCTGACGTGGAAACCCGCAATCTTGAAGTAAACCGCATACCCTGGGGGCAGACCACTGAAGCCATCCGCACCAACATCGAAAATATTCCGGTATGGGACCGGTACCTGCTGGAAGACGTTTATGAACAGCTCCAAAGCATCCGGCCCTATTACAATTTCACTGGCGTGGACGTGGATCGGTATGAAATCGACGGCCGGGTTCAGCAGGTCAATCTGGCGGCCAGGGAAATCAACCTTGACAAGCAGCCCGGCTCGGGGAAAAACTGGATCAACCGTCATCTGCAGTACACTCACGGCTACGGCCTGGTCATGACCCCTGCGGCCCAGAGCGGCGAGCATTTCATGAAATGGCTGATCCGCGGGATTCCGCCGGTTTCTGATTTCGGTCTTGAGGTTTCCGAGCCCGGCATTTACTTTGGCCAGGAATCCCTTGAGTATGTGATTGCGCCCAATGACGCCGGTGAAATCGATTATCCGGAAGGTGATTCCTTTGCCGGAACCGATTACGCCGGCAGCACCGGTATTGAAGTCGATTCCCTGTTTCGCAAGCTCCTGCTTTCCATCTATTTCAAGGACCGGAACATCTTTTTTACCGCAAAAACCGGAAAAGACAGCAAGATCCTTTTCCGCCGCAATATCCGGGAAGCCGTCGGCCACCTGACCCCGTATCTCAAACTCGACGATGATCCCTATCTTGTGGCCACCGAGAACGGTTTGTTCTGGTTTCTGGACGCCTATACCCGCTCGGCGCGGTATCCCAATTCTGAACCTTTTGACGATAAAAACAATTATATCCGCAATTCCGTCAAGATTGTCATGGATGCTTACAACGGCACCATTGACTATTACATGGCAGACAACGATGACCCCGTGGCGCAGGCCTATAAGCGGATGTATCCGGGATTGCTCAAACCCCTGGAAGAAATGCCCGAAAACCTGCGCGCCCATATCCGGTATCCCAAAGACATTTTTGAAATCCAGATGGATATCTACACCAAATACCACCAGACCGATCCCAAGACCTTTTACCAGGAAGAAGATCTCTGGGAATTTGCTCACCAGAACCCAAAGGAAATCCGCGAGATTGGTTCCCAGTCAATGCGTGCCTATTACCTGACCCTGGACCTGATTGAGGAGGATCGCCCGGAGTTCATGCTGATTTCCCCCATGACGCCCAAAAACCGTCCCAATCTCCGGGCCATGGTCATTGCCGGGTGCGACGGGGACAGATACGGAAAATTCTACGTCTACAGCTTCCCCAAGGGCGAGCAGGTATACGGCCCCTCCCAGATCAGCGCCCTGATCGACCAGAACACGGAAATTGCAGAGCAGTTTACCTTGTGGGATCAGGTGGGCTCAGAGGTCAAACGGGGCAGAATGATTATTTTGCCCATAGCTGACGTGGTCTTCTATATCCAGCCGGTTTATCTCAGCGCTGCATCGGACTTAAAAATTCCCCAGCTCCAGCGTCTTCTTGTCACCCAGGGCGACGTAGTGGCCATGGATGTTTCGCTGGAAAAGGCCTTTGACCAGATCCGGAGCCGTCTGCACAGGGGGGGGCATCCCACCGAACCTGAAATCCCCCAGTCCTCTGCACCGGATCAGCCGGCCGGCGGGGCCGAAGAAGCAGGCCCGGCCGCAGAATGAAATCCTTTAACAGCTCAGAAGCCGGGTAAGGGATATGCCAAGGCCCCGCAAGTCCCTGATCGTTGTTTTGGTATTATTCTGCCTGCTTGCCGCATTTCAGGCATCGGGTTATATTCTGGGCCGGATTATGGCCCCCCGGCTGGAAAAACAGATCAGCAGCTTAATTGATGCCCGGGTTGTACTGGACAACATGCGGTTTTCTTTTCTCACCGGCGCCCGGGCCGACCGCGTGGTCATTTCTTTGCCGGAAAATCCGAATCAGTCCAGGGATCTTCATCTGGAAATAAGCGAGCTGTCTGTCAGCCATGGCCTCACTGAGCTTATTGCCGGGCAATATCAGGTCACGGGCATCCGGATCCGAAACCTGGAGGCATCGGCAACCCCTGCCGCACTGCCTGTGCTGTCCGTCCTGAGAAAAAAAATCAAGCAAAAGCAGCGCTTTCCGGACATCCGAATAATCCGGGGGGATATCAGCATCAGTCATCCGGATTTCCCCCGGGGTTTACACATCAGCGACCTGACCGCCAGCCGGATGGGAAACGGCCAGATGGAGATAGACGCCCTGGCCTCTTTTGACGGCCATGAAAACAACATCAGGGCACATATCAATGTGGACCCCGGGCAAATACATGCTTCGGCGCAATTGTCCGTATCCGGCCATCCCCTCTCCAGTTTTCCGGCAGGCCGGTTATTGGAAAAATTTCCGCAGCTCGGTCAGCTGACCCCCGACCAGAGCGTTACCGGCAAAATCACCGCCCAATACGATCAGGCATCCCAAAGCCTGATTTTCAGCCGCGGCCGGTTTGAAACCGGAAACACCAGTTTCCGGATCTCATCTGCCGGCATTGATTTTGACAACAAAGACCTGCACCGGGCCTGGGTCAATGCGGATTTTTGGGAAGTTGAACTGGCTTTGCTGGACCGGCTGGGCATGTTCAAAAACATGCCGGAAAAAATCCGCCCCCGGATCACGGATGGAGAGCTCCACGCCCGGGTCCATGGCCGCTGGAACCCGGGATCGGGTTTTGATTGGGATGCCGGCCTGACCGTGGAGTCCGGCGCTGTATTTCTTCCCGGGTTAAACACCCGCGTGGATGCCATTGAAGCAAATGTTGACCTGGCCTTTCCCGGCCGGATACACATCCGGCAAAGCCGGGGGCGCACCTCCGGGGGTCGGATCCGGGCTTCGGGCAGCCTGGGCTGGGACAGCAGGGCCGGTATCCACAATCCGTTTATAGAAATTGACATGGATCACATCCGGCCGGATAAACAGATCGACCGGCTTTTGCCCGAATCCATCCGAAAAGCCGTGCATAAGCTCAATTTGCAAAACCCCGGGGTAAACGGAAAAATATTGTTTGCCGGCCCGGAAATGGAACTGGATCTCGGCGTTTACGCCCAAACCGCCCGGCTGCCGCATCTGCCCTTTTCGCTCCATACGCCCTCGGCCACAATCCGGTGGCGGACCGGAGAAAAAACCGTCCGGCTGGATGATCTCAGCGCCCGTCTTCATGGAAAAAACCTGGAAGGAAATGCCCTGCTTTACGTAAAACAGCCGGTTTGCGCGGATTTCACCCTGTTTGGCCGGCATCTGCCCATTCAATCTGAAGTTCTGGATTGGCTCGGCATTGAAACCGGAACCTGGTCTGTTGACGGAAGATATGATCTTGAACTCCAGGCCAGGAAATGGCGATCCAATGGTTCAAATCCTTCTGACAGACTCAAGGGGATAGAGGCCAGCGTGGATATCCGGGATCTGTCAATGACGCATCCGGACTATGGCAGGGTGGCAGACAACTGGTACGGACATCTGGCCCTGGCCGGCGACCGCCTCCGCCTGGGCGATTTCCGGGGAAATCTTTTCAATGCCGGATTTGAAGCAAACGGGTTTATTCCCTTAAACGGAAAAGACACGTCCCGTCTCCGGCTGGAATCCAAAACCATTGCCGTCAATCAGGCATTGCGCAACGCCCTTCCCGGCCGGTATGCCCGGGTTTTAAAGGAATTTGATCTGACCGGACAGTGTGAACTGCAGGCGGACCTGGTATTTGACAAAAAAAACAAAATCCCGTCGTCGGCCAGGATCACGGCTGTGATCCATCACCTGGAGGCGCAGCAATCATCGGTTGCCGCCAGTACCGGCGGCAGCATCCGGGCTGATATCTCCCGGCTCAACACAGAAGGATTTGAATTTGAAGGCTTTGCCGAACTCAGTCGTGTGACCGTGGGCCGTTTTGAATCAGACCGGCTTTCTGCAAGGTTTTCCGGAAACCGGAAACGCCTGGACATCCCGGAAATGAAAGTCAGTGCATACGGAGGCGCCATTTCTTTTGCAGACGTGGTTGTGCTGCCGGGCCCAAGACAATGGCAGGCCCGGATCATGCCGGCCCACATAGACGTGGAAACCCTTGTGGGCGCATTCGGGGTGACCGGACGCCATGCCCCTGCCGGCAGCCTCCGGGGAGCGATTGAGCTGCGGGGCACAGGATTTGAACCTGAAGCCATGGAAGGTGCAGGTGAGATCAAGATCGACAGGGGCCGATTGTATCAATTCCCGGTCCTGGCCTCTGTGTTTAAGGTTCTGGACCTGCAGCTGCCCGCACAAAGTCCCATCACCGATGCCTATGGTACCTTTCGCATCAGCGGCGGCCGGATGGATATCGAGGATCTGCTGCTTCTGGGCGGCACAATGCCCATGCATGTGGCCGGGTTTGTGGATCTGAAAAACAACAAGGCATTTCAAGACCAAAACATGGACCTTCTGGTCACCACCACCAAAACCGACGGGATTTTAAACAAAATTCCGGTGCTCAACTGGGTCAAGCACTACACCATTGACTGGTTCCGGCGCCTGGTTTTCCAGGCAAGGGTTCGGGGGACCATCGGGGACTATGAAGTCCAGAGCCTGGCCAGCCCGCTGGCCACACCCATTAAGCGCATGTGGTCTTTGATGGAAATGCTGTCACCGAATTCGCCGGAAAGATAAAAGACCGGCTAAGGAATTTGCTCGTAATTGTTTCGCACCAGCACCTCCCTGGGTTTGACCCCGTCTGAAGGTCCCACCACCCCCTCTTTTTCCATCACTTCAATTATGCGTGCAGCCCTGTTGTAACCGATTCGCAAGTGCCGCTGCACCATGGAAATCGAGGCCTGCCCGGTCTTTGTCACAAGGGCCACGGCCTCGTCGTAGCGCTCATCATAATCCTGTTCCCCGTTTTCCTGTTTATCGGCCTCAGGGGCCTCAATGACCTCGTGATCATACTCCGGCGCCTTTTGGGATTTCAGAAATTCAATCACCCGGGTGACCTCGTCTTCTGACACATAAGCGCCGTGAATGCGCTGAAGCTTGGCCGTACCCGGGGGCAGAAAAAGCATGTCCCCGTTTCCAAGAAGGCTTTCCGCCCCGTTGATGTCGATGATGGTGCGGGAATCGATCTTGGAGGACACCTGAAAAGACAGGCGGGTCGGGAAATTGGCCTTGATCAAACCGGTGAGCACGTCCACCGAGGGCCGCTGGGTGGCCAGAATCAAATGAATACCTGCAGCCCGGGCCATTTGGGCCAGCCGGGTAAGGCTGACCTCCACGTCCCGGGAGGAAACCATCATCAGGTCAGCCAGTTCATCAACGATGACAACGATATAGGGCAGTTTTTCAGGCGGCGGCTGCCCCTCTTCGGGTTTTTCTTTTTCAATCCGGGCATTGTACTGCTTGATATTGCGAACCTTTTTTTCAGAAAGCAGCTTGTAGCGGCGCTCCATTTCCCGCACAGCCCAGAAAAGCGAATTGGTGGCCTTTTTCATGTCCGTTACCACAGGAGCGATCAAATGGGGGATACCGTCGTAATTTGACAGCTCAATTCGCTTGGGATCGATCATGATCAACTTGACCTCCTCCGGGGTGGCCTTAAACAGAATGCTTGCAATCATGGTGTTTAAGGCAACACTTTTGCCCGTTCCCGTGGCCCCGGCAATCAAAAGGTGCGGCATGCCTTCGAGATCTGCCACAACCGGATAGCCCACGATGTCCTTGCCCAGGGCAATGGTCAGCCTGGAGGCGGATTTTTTGTATACTGAAGAGGCGATGATATCTTTGAACCCAACCAATTCCCTTTTCTTGTTGGGAATTTCAATGCCGATAACCGCTTTTCCGGGAATCGGGGCCACAATGCGCACGCTCAGGGCCTTTAATGCAAGGGCCAGATCATCGGAAAGATTGACAATCTTGTTGATTTTCACCCCGGGCGCAGGAGCGAATTCATACCGGGTGATCACGGGTCCGGGCAGCACTTCGGTAACATTGCCCTGGACCCCGAAATCCTGGAGTTTCTGCTCCAGCAGGGCGGACTGCTGGCGCAAATGCTCATGATCCACCCCGTCTTTGATTTTTTCCGCATCTTCGAGAAAATCCAGGGGCGGCAATTGAAACCCTTCCTGCTGGATTTGCATGGATTCAAACTCCTGCTGGCGGAATGCGGGCTGGGGTGCCAGGGTCGGCGGCGCCGGGGCCTGGATCTTAATGTCACCTGATTTGCCGGGCGTTTTTTCCAATGCAGGCGCCTTTGCGCCGGTTTTACCGGTTTCCGGCATTTCTTTCGGTTTTGGGGCTCCTGAAGCCGCCGGCGCAGGAATTTGTTCGGGTTGGCTGACTTTTTCAGGCTTGTACGCCCGCGGGGCGGCAGGAGTCTTTTTTTTCTGACCGCCCCTGCCCGGCCGGTTGACAACGGCCTTGCAAAGACCCGCAACACCGGAAAGCAATTTCAGAACCCGAGTCCGGATCCAGTCTGCCAGAAGGACGGCCAGGCGCAGTGCATTTCTGAAAACCGCCACCAGGGAAATCCCGGTTGCCATGATAAAACCGATGGCCAGCATGACTGCGAAAATCAGCATGGCTCCGGAACGGTTGGCGTATTTTTCAAACACGGCCATCATGGGATAGCCAAGAATGCCTCCGGCCGGATACGGCGTCTGAAAAATCAGGTAGCTGTCTTTAAACAGGGAAGAAACCGCGCCGGTGCCCACGATGAGCAAAATTGCCCCGGATGCCATAAGCCAGGGAGACAGGGCGGAGTCATGAGTGTAGAAACGAAGCGAGGCCATGAGCAGAAAAACCGGAATCCAGAAGGCACCCACGCCGAAAAGATCCAGCATCAGGCCGGCGGCATAAGCCCCTGCCACACCGAAAAAATTGTGCACCTGGCGCCAGTCCGCAGCATGGTTGAAGCCGGGATCGTCCGGATGATAGGACATCAGGCTGACAAGGGAAAAAATCACGAGAAAAAAACACAGGATCCCCAGAATTTCCTTCTGCAGGGTCCGGTATCCCGCACTTGCCTGAAAAAGCCGCTTCATGGATCAAAGCTCCAGGATAAACGGCAGTATTACCGGCCGGCGTTTGATGGTAAAACTGAAGTACTCCCGGAGGGCCCCGGGCAGGCGGCGGCGAATGACATCGGCCGGATGAGGAAGATCCACTGCATCATCAACGATTTCGAGCACAACGCACTTGGCGTCTTCAATGATATGACCGGTTTCGGTTTCAAACACAAACCCCTTTGAAACAATTTCCGGGCCGTAAATCACAAACCCGGTATCCTCGTCAATGGCCATGGTCACCGCCACCATTCCCTCTTCGGAAAGCAGGCGCCGCTCCTTTAATACAAGGCGCCCCACATCGCCGATGCCCTTGCCGTCCACCAGCACCCGGCTTGTCGGGATCCGCTCGCTGATCCGGGCGCCGTCTTCTTCAAACAATACCACGTCGCCGTCTTCGGCAAGCAGCACATGGTCCCTGGCAATCCCGCATTCAGCCGCCAGCTGGGCATGGTGGTACAGGTGCCGGTATTCGCCGTGGATGGGAATGAAATACCTGGGACGCACGGTCTGGATCATCATTTTGAGCTCGTCGCGAAAGGCGTGACCGGACACGTGGATGTCGGAGATCTTTTCATAGATCACATTGGCGCCCCTGCGAAACAGATTGTTGATGATCTTGGCAATGGCTTTTTCGTTTCCCGGGATGAACTTGGAGGACAGCACCACCGTGTCACCGGGTTTGACCTTGATCTGTTTGTGAATGCCGGTGGACATGCGTGCCAAAGCCGACATGGGCTCACCCTGGCTGCCGGTGGTGAGAATCATCACCTCTTCTTCGGGGTAGGCGTCGATATCCTCAAGAAAGATCTCCATGTTCTCCGGGACATGGAGCAGGTTCAGATCCCGTGCAATCCGGACACTGAGCTCAATGCTTCTGCCGTTGAACAATATCTTGCGCCGGCCGGACTTGATGATATTGATAACCTGCTGGATGCGCGACACATTGGAGGCAAACAGGGCGACAATTACCCGGCCCGGGCTGTTGACAACAATGTTTTCCAGGCTTTTTTGCACCCGTGCATCAGAAGGGGTCCGCCCTTCCCTTTCCACGTTGGTGGAATCGGACAAAAGCGCCAAAACCCCCTTTTCCCCCCACCTGGCAAAGGAATCCATATCGGTTTCCAGCCCGGCAATGGTGGAATCGGAAATCTTGAAATCCCCGGTGTGCACGATGAGCCCGTATGGCGTGTCAATGGCCATGCCCACTCCGTCGAGAACACTGTGATGAACCCGGATAAATGAAAAGGAAAAAGGCGCAACGAAAAGCTCTTTTCCGGGTCTGATTTCCTGGAGGCTGGCTGAGGCCAGCAGGCCGTGCTCTTCTATCTTGTGGCGGACCATGCCCAGGGTAAAGGCCGTGCCGTAAACCGGTGCCTGAATTTCCCGGAGCAGATACGGCAGGGCCCCGATATGGTCTTCATGGGCATGGGTCAGGACAATGGCCCGGACCCGGTTTTTGTTCTGAAACAGATACCCCATGTCCGGGATCACATAATCCACCCCCAGCATGTAGTCTTCCGGAAACATCAGGCCGGCGTCAATAACCACGATGGCGCCTCTGCATTCCAGGGCCATCATATTCAGGCCGATTTCTCCGAGTCCGCCAAGGGGGATGATTTTCAGCATAATCAAGCAGATCCGTTGCAGGTCAGTAAAGAATCACTGATCCGTGGAGGTTAAACAGGGATACCGAGTTGCCGGACAATGCTGTCCATCAGATCAATCAACCAGTTTCGCTGTGCTTTGGTGGCGTAATCCATGCAGTCGCACCGCACCCGCTCGTGCGTGCGCACCAGAAACTCGCCTGCAAAAGCGCCGGGTTTGACCTGCAGGGCGAAGAAAAGGGGATGGCAGTCCTCGTGGGCCGCCTGCACCGGGGTAAAATATTCCGGGTCCAGGGCAACCCAGTACACCCGGTCCAGTGCCGGCGGTCCGTACTGCTGTCTTAAATAATTTTCCAGCGCCTCTGTGTCCTGTTCCCGAAGTTGGTCAATAACGTATTGTTTCATTTTTGCATCGTTATCATATTGAATATGAATGCGCAAGCACCGGATCTTTGTTTCCGGATTCATGGGCCAGCAGTTTCTTTTTCATCAGCGATCCGCCGCCAAATCCGCCTGTTTCCCCATTGCTGCGCACCACCCGGTGACAGGCAATCAGCAGGGGCCAAGGGTTGGCTGCCAGGGTGTTGCCCACAAAGCGTGCGGCACCGGGCTTTCCCAGCTTCACGGCAATATCACGGTAAGACCGGACCTGTCCACAAGGAATTTCAGCCGTGAGGTGCAGCACCTGCTGCTGCAAAGGGGTCAGCCGAACCGGGCTGAGCCACTGCCATGGCGTTGCAATGGGACGGCAGAATTCAAAATAGTCATGGATCATCTTGGTTACAGCCATGGCCCGGGGGCATTGCTGAAAATCGAAATCCAAAACAGGGGTGTCAATGGTTTCGGACACACCGGATGGCTCCTGTCCTTGTGGCCGGTCTGGCAGAAAAACCCTTTGCAGGCCGAAGGGCTCGGTTTGCGCGGCCACCAGCACTGTTCCCATCCAGGTATGAACGGAAAAAAACCGCATTCTCAGTTCCCGGGATAAAAGTCAAAAAGGTTTCCGGCTGCATCAAAATCCCACGGCCGCCAGGAAGAAACCTGTTTTAATCCGCCCTTCTCATCTGCGGCTGTCTGCAGGGAGCGAGATATTTCCATGTATTGCAGGGAGGCCGTGTCCCGTATTCTTACAATCCGGGCATCTGATCCATTTTCAATGCCCGCGGTATGCATGCACACCTGAATGCATTGCCAATCCGTATCAAAATACACGGGAATGGCGGCTTTTTCCGGTGATATGGCGGTAACCGCGTTTACTGCGGTTTTTTCACGGTCCATGCGTTTGACCAGCCTTGCGGTGGTAATGTCTGCCAGGCCGATCCCGTTTGCGTTGCCGTCGCTGTCACGGGTAAGGTCGCGCACAAAAATCCGCCCCGGACAAGGCGGTGCGGAAAAATCACCGGCAATGTCTCTATGCCGGCCCGTGATGTTGGAATCCATGCCAATACCCGATATTTCCTTGCCGATTTGATCCACCACCAGGATGTCTATGCGGTCAAAAGGAATCTTCCAACAGCAATGGCAATGGATTTTCCCTCAAGGCAAAAAGACGGGGGCACCCGGCCGGCCGCGGCCAGACGGGTTTGCTGTCCTGCGTTCGGAAGCCCGGCGCAGGACAGATCCTGATAATACAGCGCCATTTCCGGAAGTGAAAAAAAATCTGGATACAATGGGATCTCGCGGTTGCAATGAGGGTTTGCGCAGGAAAAACTGCAAGATCGTCAAAAAGGCGGTACCGGACCTGTGTCCGGTGCGAAAAACCCCGGCCATGACGGCATGGCCGGGGCAAAATCAGTGGTTGTAATATATTCTAGGTTTCTTCCACGGTGATGGCGCCGGGTTCGCAAACCTCGATGCAGCTTTCGCATCCCAGGCATTCCTCGGCGTTGACAGGAACGGACTTGCCGTCCTGGATTTCAAAAACTTCCACCGGGCATACTTCCACGCACTCTTCACAACCTTCGCATTTTTCCGCGTCAACGATCGGATTAAAAGCCATTTCAAATCTCCTTTCTCATTGTCTCAAATTATAATGATATATCATGGGGCCTTTGGTTTCGGCGTTTGCGCTGCAAGATTTTTCTCATTATACCAAATAAATAATCGAGTCAAGGGTCATGATTCGATTTTTTGTTTCATGCCCCTGCACCACCCAGCAACCCGAGAATCCGGCCGGAATCGCGCATTTCGTAAAAAGACGGCTTTGGAAGCAAATCCCCTGCCGCCGGATCGGGCAGGCCGGCTTGTACGTTTTCCGGCAGTTGTTCCGCAATTGACAGGGTTTCAAAATGTTCATCAACTGCGGCAATCACAGCCGGACTGGTTGTAATCCAGACTTGCGGGCAGTCCGGATCCTGCTCGGCCAGGCGGAGCCAGGCGCGGATCCGGGCATCGGGCATATATCCCCCGGGGTCTTCCGGGGCGCCGGCGCCGACCCTGTCGTCTGAAAACCCGGAAGCCGATCCGGAATCACCGCCCTGCCCCCGGATTTTGGCAAACATCTGTTGTGCCGTATGATCGGTTGCAGCCAGGTCATTTTCCAATTCCGCTGCCTGACGGTCAAACGCCTGGGCCATTAACAAAAACAGCCGTGCAATAAACACCGGATCCGGGCCTGCAGGCTCATCCTTGCCTCCCTTTAAGATTTCCGTGCTGATTTCCCGGGCAAATTCCTGGTTGTAAAACCCGGCTTCCGCAAAAGACTTCAGCGCTGCGGCGTGTTTGTGGTGCACCTGCCCCCAGTTCTGGTACTGCCGCGCCAGATCCATGAGATGTTGGTCGTCTCCGTGCACCGGACGCCGCAAAACGATGCATCCCTGCCGGTCAAGGTCTTCCATGAAAGCCGGGGCTGCGCCCTCAGCAGGCTGATAGACTACCGGCGGGCCGAAGCGGGCACAGGTTCTGGCCGCCCATCTTTCTGAAATAAAACTAAACGGGAAAAATGCAGTTGTTATCTTATTCATGAGTCTCCGATTTTTTCGTCCTTGATTTCAACACCGGCTTGCTGAAGCTGCCGCCGGATCTCATCTGCCCGGGCAAAATCCTTCTGCTTCCGGGCCTGATTTCTCTCCCGGATCAGGGTCTCGATTTCCGGGGAAAGACTTTTGTGGGTAAAGTCAAAAAAGCCCAGCACCCGGTCGATGTCTTCAAACGTGTTTAAAAACTTGTCTGCCTGCTCCCGGGTAAGCCGTTTGTCAGACACCAGGGCGTTGATCCGCCGGATTTTTCGAAAAATCGCAGCCATGGCCCGGGGCATGTTCAAATCATCATCCATGGCATTGATCATTCCCTGCCGGATATCATAAGCAATCTGGTCGATTTCCTCTGTGGATGCCGCTTCGTTTCCGGCCTGGTCAACCTGCTGCAGGCCTTCGATACAAGCGTCAATGCGACGGATGGCGTTTTTGGCCTGGTCCAGGCGTTTCAGACCGTATTCCAGGGGCTTTCGGTAATGTCCGGTGATCAGCCAGAAGCGGACATCCCGGGGCGTGTATCCCATGTCCCGGAGATCTTCAAGGGTGGGAAGTTCCTGCTTCTGCGCCCGGGTGTCGCTTTTCCCGGCGTGCACCTGCTCGCAGTGGACCCAGTAGCGGGCAAGCGGCTTTCCGGTCAAAGCCTTGGCAATGGCCCGTTCATTTTCATGATGCGGGAAAACCAGTTCCCGGGTGCTGGTGTGAATGTCATAGGTTTTGCCCAGGTGTTTCATGGAAATGGCCGCGCACTGAATATGCCAGGAGGGGCGCACATTGCCCCACTGGGTTTTGACGTAAATACCGCGCTTGAGTTCGGAAAGCCGGGCGCGCTTGAGCAGGGTGAAATCCCTGGGGTTGTTTTTCTCGTATTCGTCCAGATCCACCGTGGCCCCGAGCTTGATTTTGTCAATGTCAATGCCGGATAACTGCCCGTACTCGGAAAAAGCCCCTATGCTGAAATAAAGGGACCGAAGCTTTTCATAGGCAAAACCCTTGTCATAAAGCCCGGTGGCAACCCGAACCATGTCCTCCACATGCTCACTTGCCCTTGGAAAATGATCGGCCGGCACAATATTCAAGGCCTCCAGGTCCGCCATGAACCGGTCTATATAATAGCGGGTGTATTCGGCAAGGGATTGTCCTGCACTTTCCGATCCCTGGATGGTCTTGTCATCCATGTCCGTGATGTTCATCACATGGTTGACATCCAGATCCCGGTAGCGCAGATATCTGTAGAGCAGATCCGAAAACACAAACCTGCGGCACTCGCCCAGGTGGATGAGCTTGTTGGCTGTGGGCCCGCAGGTGTACATGGACACCCGGCCCTTCTGGATGGGGTCAAAGGGCATCTTGGACCGGGTCAGGGTGTTGAACAGATGAATTTCCGCCTTTTTCTTGACCAAAAACAGGGGTGTGCTCAGATAGCGCTCCCCGCTGTCGGCAAAAATGGCCACAATGGTACCTTCTGTCATCTCTGCGGCCTGACGGGCGGCAATCACCATGGCCGCCCCGCTGCTCATGCCCACAAACAGGCCTTCTTCCCGGGCCAGACGCCGGGTCATTTCAAAGGCTTCCTCATCATCAATGTTGATCTTTTCATCCAGCCATTTTTTTTCAAAAATTTCCGGACGATAAGCTTCCTTGAGATTTTTCAGGCCCTGGAGTTTGTGGCCCAGATAGGGCTCCACCCCGATGATCCTGATGTCCGGATCATATTCCCGGAACCTGCGGGCGCAGCCCATCACTGTTCCGGTGGTGCCCATGGTGGCCACAAATGCCGATATTTTCCCGTGGATCTGCTCAATGATTTCTCCGGCAGTGCCCTGGTAATGGGCCTGCCAGTTGGCCGGGTTGTTGTACTGGTCGGTCATGAAATAACGGTCCGGGTCTTCGCGGACCAGGCGATAGACCTCTTCAATGGCCCCGTCCGTGCCCAGGTGCCCGGGAGTAAGAAAAATCTCCGCGCCCCGGGCCTCTAAAATTTTGCGGCGCTCAAGAGAGACGGCATCGGACATGGCCAGCATGAGCCGGTAGCCCTTTACCGCACAGATCATGGCCAGGCCGATGCCGGTGTTGCCGCTGGTGGCTTCAATAACGGTCTTTTCCGGGGTGAGTTCCCCGGACTGTTCCCCGGCCTCGATCATGGCCAGGGCCGGCCGGTCCTTGATGGAGCCGCCGGGATTGACGTATTCGAGCTTGGCAAAAATCCGGACGGCCGGATTGGGGTTTAACCGCCGGATCTCCACCATGGGTGTATTGCCGATGGCATCGAGTATGGAATAATGCATGTGATTGGGTCCTTATGGCACGCTTGCCGGCTGTGGACAAATCAGGGCTGAAAATCGGCTGCAAGCCGGAGCGCAAGTTGTTCAATGATTTCCGCCCGCACCTGTTCCCGGGCAGCGTCTGCTGCGACCACCCGGATGCGTTCGGGATTTTCGCGCGCCAGGTCCAGATACCCCTGGCGGACTTTTTCGTGGAACCGGATGGTTTCCATCTCAAACCGGGTTTCCTGCGCATGGCGGTCCCCGGATTGAATTTGCCGCCATGCCCGGGATAATCCGACTTCGGCCGGAAGATCAAGCAAAAAAGTCAGATCCGGCGTAACACCGCCCAAAACCAGTTCATTGAGGTTCCGGACAACTTCTGCGGAAATGCCCCGGGCCGCGCCCTGGTAAGCCACGGTTGAGTCACAGAAGCGGTCGCAGATCACGATGCTGCCCTGCTGCAATGCCGGCCGGATCACGCGGCTGACATGCTGGGCCCGGTCAGCCGCGTAAAGCATCAATTCAGCAGTGGAATCCAGGCCGGCATTTCCCGGAGACAGCAATATGGCCCGGATTTGCCGGCCCGCCTCCGTGCCTCCCGGCTCCCGGGTAACCACACAATGATGTCCCCTGTCCTTAAGATACGCCACAATGTCGGGAATCAGAGTGGACTTGCCGGATCCTTCAATGCCTTCCAATGTAATCAGCATAAATTGTGCAACAACTCTTTCTCAGCCAGTGGTTTCCGGGCCGCCCCTGTAGAAAAACCGCTCCAGGGGTTTGTGATAGCCCGTCCATTCGGCGCCTGCATCCTGACTTTCCATAAATTCCCGAATGCCGTTGATCTTGGCGTCGATATCGTCAAGGTAATTGAGCAATACGGCCTCAAGGGTTTTGGGCGGTTCCGGGGAACCCAGTTCCCGGCTGCCGTGATGGCTGACCATCATGTGCCGCAGCAGAAGTGCCGTTTTTTGTGGAAAATCCGGAATCTGCCGGATTTTTTCTTCAAGCATCCCCACTCCGATGACAATGTGGCTGACAAGCCGGCCTTCACTGGAATAATCAATGTTTGTGTCAAAAACAAATTCATTGATTTTACCAATGTCATGCAGAATTGCACCGGTGATCAGCAGATCCCGGTCAATGCCGGAGTAATGACCGGCCACCCGGTCTGCGAGCAGGGCCAGGGACAGGCTGTGCTCAAGCAGGCCGCCGATATAGGCATGATGCATTTTCTTTGCCGCAGGGGCTTGTTGAAACTGTGCGACAAAGCCGGCATCATTCCAGAAGGCATCGAGCAGCCCCCGCAAAACATCAGAGGAAACGGATTGCCCGAGAGCTTTGATCCGTTCAAGCATTTGTTCCGGGTTCCGTCGGGTGGCGGGCAGAAAGTCAGCCGGATCAGCACCGGTTTCAGCCGGCTCCAGCCCCTTGACCACCACCTGCAGCCCCCCCCGGTATTCGGAGATATTGCCCTGCACACGGACCACGTCACCGGCCGCAGCCGCATCTGCGATCTGCTCCACGTTGTCCCATACCACGCCCCGGACCCGGCCGGTCTTATCTGATAATGCAATACTCAGGTATGGGGCCCCGTCTTTTTTGTGACTCAGCGTCTTTTCCGCCAGGACGAAGAGCTCGGTTACGGCCTGGCCGGATTTTAGCTGACTGACGAACAACTTTTTCATCAAATGCCTGTCACTTCTGAATTGGCGGAATTTTTTCAAGCTATTGGCTTGACATTTTTTATTTTTCGGTTTTTTATACTGAAATTTTACGTGTGCATCAAGGTATTATTCAAAAGCTCGGATCAGACCGGACCACAACCCTTTGGCGGCGTCAGGCGCGGCCATCAGCGCAAATGTTGCAAATGCCCATGACCCGATTTTTACGGAAACAAGCCTGTCTGTGGATTGCCGCCATATGTGCAGCGGTGCTGATGACAAACGCAGCTGTCGCACAAGAGATTTCCGACCCGGCGCTGACCAGCGGCGGCTGGCAGGTCTTTGCCGACCGGCTCACCTATGACCCGGAAACACAGTTGTACAAGGCTCTGGGCAACGTATTGATCATTCAGGGCCAAAAAGAACTGACAGCCGACTTTGCCACCCTTGACCAGGCTGCCAAAACAGCCAGAGCCGAAGGCAACGTGGTACTGGTATCCGGCGGTGACCGGATGTCCGGGCGGCGCCTGGAAATGAACATGGCTGACAACACCGGCACCCTTTATGACGGATTTGTGTTTATCCGGGAAAATCAGTTCCGCATCCGCGGCGATCGCATTGAAAAAACCGGGGAGTCCACCTACCGGATTCATGAAGCGTCTTTGACCACCTGCGAAGGCGATTCGCCGGACTGGCAGATCACCGGAAAGGAAGTCGACGTCACCCTGGAGGGCTACGGATATGTTTCCCATGCAGCTTTCCGGGTTCGGCAAATGCCCATGCTTTACATGCCCTGGTTCATGTTTCCGGCCAAGACCAAACGACAAAGCGGCCTGCTCCCGCCCCAGGCCTCCTATTCCAGCCGCAACGGTATTGAATACACCCAGCCGTATTTCTGGGCCATCTCCGATAACACGGATGCCACTTTTTACTATCAGCACCTCCAGGAGCGCGGTGAAAAACTTGGCGTGGAATATCGCTACATGCGGTCACAGGACTCAAAAGGGGTCCTGATGTTTGACGGGTTCGAAGACAGAAGAATCGATGACGGAAGCCCGGAAGCCACCGAGGAGTGGGGATATGATCACGACAACGCAGCCCGGCCCAATGACGACAGATACTGGTTCAGGGCAAAGCTTGATCAGGAGCTGTCCGGGGGGGCCATGGCCCGTCTGGATCTCGACGTGGTGAGCGATCAGGATTATTTCAGAGAATTTTCAAATGGATACATGGGATATGACGCCACAGAAGAGCAATTTTTTTCCGGGTTCGGGCGGGATCTCGACGATGAAAACAATCCTGTTCGCACCAACCGGTTAAACATTAACAAGATCTGGAACTATCATGTCGTCAACACGGACCTGGTATGGTATGATGACGTGATCAAGCGGCGGCAGAGCGATACCAATGATACCCTCCAGCGGCTTCCCCGGGTGGGGTACAGCGCCCTGAAGCAGCCCCTGGTCGATATCCCCGGCTTTTCCAATCAGATGCTGTTTGCGTCCATGGACAGCGAATACACCTATTTTTTCCGTGAAGACGGGCTGACCGGACACCGGATGGATCTCCACCCCCGGATTTATCTGCCTGTGCGCCTTTACGAAAGCTTTACCCTGGAACCCTCACTGGGCTTCCGCCAGACGGCCTGGTATATTGACGGGGACCGGGAGGATTACACCGCAGGTGCTGACCGCTATAAGCACCGGGAAATGTATGACATCGGTGCTGAGCTCTCCACAGAGCTCAGCCGGGTGTTTTCTGTGGACAGTGAGAATGTGGAGAAGATCAAGCACCTGATCATCCCCCTGCTTTCCTACGAATATGTGCCCGAATCCGACCAGTCGGAATTTCCCTTTTTTGATGAAAACGATCGGTATCAAAAGCAAAACCGCATGGCGCTTTCCCTTACCCAGTTTCTGACCTCCAGGCGCACAGTCAGCGACCCGGGGGAAAAAGACGATGGCCCCGAACACCGCTACAATCAGTTTTTGCGCTTTTATCTCGAGCAGGGTTATGATTTCAACCAGAGCCATGACCCTGAACTGGCCTTTGAGCCCCTTTTTGCGGAACTTGACTTTACCCCGGCAACCCCGGTTACCCTGCGCGCAGACGCCCAATGGAGTTACGAGGCAGACAAATTCATCTCCACCAACTTCTCTGTTCATTACCGCAGCAGCCGGGGTGACCGGCTTCACGCCGAATACCGAAACAACCGGGAATATGAATCCGAAGTGGCCTATCGCAACACCGACCGGCAGGCCCGCGAAAGCCTGTATCTTGAAGTCGAAACCCCTGTAACCCGCAGGCTGACCCTTCTGGCGGATTATGAACGAAGCCTGGAAACAGACCAAAGCATTGAAACCGGCCTGGGTTTTCGCTGGCGGTCCCAGTGCTGGACCCTGCAGGTCAGGTACGAAAAAGAGGGAGAGGACCATGACATCGCGTTTATGATAAACCTCTATGGACTCGGGGATTTCGGGGATTGATGGCCCGGATATGTTATACCGGATATATTATAAATAATGGTCTCCGGCTGTCCACTTTTGCTTAACCCCTTGACTTATTGAAAATTTATGTTTAATTAGGGGAAACAGCTTGCAACCGGAGATTTTTACACAGGAGGAAAAATGAATAAACTCGAAATGATATCCGCCCTTAAAAAGGAAGCTGATATTTCCAAATCCGAAGCTGCCAAAATTGTGCAGATTTTTTTCGACTCCATGGCCGATGCCCTGGTCAATGAAGAACGCATAGAAATTCGCGGCCTTTGCAGTTTTTTTGTGAAAAACTACAAGAGCTATACCGGCAGAAACCCAAAAACCGGGGAAAAAGTCCAGATTCGGCCCAAGAAGCTGCCTTTTTTCAAGTGCGGCAAGGAACTTCGGGAACGCGTGAATGAAAAGGCGTAAACGGCGAATGTTGTGATTGGACTTAAAGACCTCATCGGGCAGAAGCGTCCGGTGCAGCTGCTGGCCAATGCCCTGCAAAACGGTAAAATGCCCCATGCCTGGCTTTTTACCGGGGAGGACGGGGTAGGCAAAAAAAGCGCCGCACTGGCCCTGGCAATGATCAGCAACTGCCAAAATCCGGATTTGACAGGCCTGCCCGCATCTCAGGCAGACGGACAAAGCGCTGCTTGCCCCCGGGCATGCGGCAACTGCCGGTCATGTAAAAAAATTGCCGCAGGCGTGCATCCGGAGGTACGGGTGCTGGAGCCCTCAGGCCCCAATATCCGCATTGACCGGATCCGGTCCCTGTGTTCTGATCTGGCCCTGAAATCCGATGAACGCTCCTGCCGGTTTGTGATTGTTGACCCGGCCGGCCGGATGAATGCCGAAGCAGCCAACGCTTTGCTCAAAATCCTGGAAGAGCCCCCGGAACGCACGGTTTTTGTTCTTATTGCCGCTGATACCGGTGATCTGCTGCCCACCATTGTATCCAGGTGTCAGCATATCCGTTTTCACCCGATTGCCCCGGCTGAGCTGGAGGCTTATCTTCGCGACAAAAGCGGGACTGCGCCGCAGCAGGCCATGATCGTTGCATCTCTTGCCCGGGGAAGTCTCGGCCGGGCCGTTGAAATGGCAGCCCAGGACTGGTCCGCACGGCGAAATTTTTTCATCAATCAACTCAGTAAACTGCCCGCACAACCCAGATGCATTCGGCATGTATTGGCTGAAATCATGGCCAGGGACAAAGACCGGATTGAAACAAATCTTGAAATCATGAAAAACTGGTACAGGGATCTGGCGGTGAGTTCAGCTGCACCCGATCTGCTCTACAACCGGGATCTTTCCGATCAGATCCGCAAGACCGGCTCCCGGATCTCCATGGATCAAATCCTTGAAAAAACCGATGCCATTGCCGCAGCGGAAAAAGCGCTGACCACAAACGCCAACGCCCGGCTGGTCATGGATGCGCTGGTCGAGGCGCTGGCCGCTCAGGGCGACAAGACTTATTGAACAAAGGACTGAAGCTTTCGCTTATGAATACAGAAGAAACCGAATCCAAACAAAAACACCCCGTTAAAATCGTCGGCATCCGCTTCAAACCGGCTGGAAAAATATATGATTTCAATTGCGTCGCCTATGTGCTAAAAACCGGCGACGAAGTCATTGTGGAGACCGAGCACGGGCTGGGTTTCGGCACAGTGGCCACTGAACCCGAAAACCGGAATCCGGAAACCGTCAGACAAAGCCTGAAAAAGGTGTACCGCCCGGCCACCCCGGAAGACCGGGAGCAGCGGGAAAAAAACCGGGAAATCGAGGACCAGGCCTATGATTTTTGCCGGGAGTGCGTGGACAGCCTGAACCTGCAGATGCATCTGTTTTCCGTTGAAAGCAATTTCGACAACTCCAAACTCACTTTCTTTTTCACTGCAGACGGCCGGGTGGATTTCCGGAAACTGGTGAAAATGCTGGTCAAGGAATTTCGCACCAAAATTGAAATGCGCCAGGTGGGCATCCGAAACCAGGCCAAAATGTGCGGCGGTGTGGGCAGATGCGGACGGATCCTGTGCTGCTCGGCGTTTATGACCCGGTTTGACCCGGTGACCATCAAAATGGCCAAGAAGCAAGGGTTGTCCTTAAATCCCACGAAAATCTCCGGGGTCTGCGGCCGGCTCATGTGCTGCCTGACCTTTGAAAACAACCTGTATTCCGGCGGTCAGAAAGCGCAGAAGCCGAATTCGAACAAAGACAACCCAAAGCAATCGTCACAGGAATAATAACATGACATCGCATTTCTATATTACGACGCCCATATATTACGTCAATGCCAGGCCGCATCTGGGACATACCTATACCACAATAGCGGCTGACGTGGCCCGGCGCTTCCACCGGATGAAGGGCAAACAAACCTTTTTTCTCACGGGCACGGACGAACACGGCGATAAAATCGTCAAGGCAGCCGGGGCCGGCAACGAAGACCCCAAAACCTATGCAGACCGGATTTCCGGGTTGTTTAGCGACCTTTGGCCGCAATTAAACATTCATCCCGATTACTTTATCCGAACCACGGATGCGGATCATATCGCCGTGGTTCAGCAGGTGCTGCAGCAAATCTACGACAGCGGGGACATCTATTTCAGCGAGTATGAAGGTCTGTACTGCTTTGACTGCGAGCGGTTTTTCACAGAGCGGGAACTGGAGGACGGCAAGTGCCCGGATCACGGAAAGCCTCCTGTACCCATCCGGGAGTCCAACTATTTTTTTAAAATGAGCCGTTATCAGCAGTGGCTCATTGACTACATTCATGAAAACCCGGATTTTATCGTACCGGAGCGCTATAAAAACGAGGTGCTCGGCTTTCTTCGCGAACCCCTGGAAGACCTTTGCATATCCCGGCCCAAGTCCCGGCTGACCTGGGGCATCACCCTGCCCTTTGACGACAACTATGTCACCTATGTGTGGTTTGACGCCCTGATCAACTATATCAGCGCCCTGGGATACCCGGACGGGGAAAAGTTTAAAACCTTCTGGCCGCATGTGCGCCACGTGGTGGCCAAAGACATCTTAAAACCCCACGGCATTTACTGGCCTATTATGCTCAAGGCCGCGGGCATCGCCCCCTACCGGCACCTCTTTGTTCACGGCTACTGGAACGTGGATGAAAGCAAAATGTCAAAAAGCCTGGGCAACGTGGTGGATCCCGTTTATCTGAAAGACACTTACGGCGTGGATGCCATTCGCTATTTTCTTATGCGGGAAATGACCTTCGGGCTGGATTCCAGTTTTTCAGAAGCCGCCCTGATCCAGCGGATCAACTCGGATCTGGCAAATGACCTGGGCAACCTTTTTTCCCGGGTTCTGGCCATGTTTCACAAGTATTTCAAAGGCACTGTGCCGGACTGGAACCCGGAAGCCGGCGAAATTTTGGGAACTGACCTGAAAGCCGGGGCCAAAGCCGCCATTGACACCTTTTGCCGCAGCATGGAAAACCTGGATTTTCACAAGGGACTGGCTGCGGTGTGGGAATATATCGGGCAGATGAACAAGTTCGTGGACACCAGCGCTCCATGGGAATTGGCCAAGCAGGACGACGGCCGCCCGCAGTTGCAGGAGGTGATCTGTCACCTGCTCGAAGGCCTCCGGGTGGTCGCAGGCTTGATCTATCCGGTAATGCCGGAAACAGCGGCGGCCATGCACAAGCACCTGGGCCGGGACCCGGAGGCCAAACCCGGATTTTACCTGGTGGAAGAAATCTCAAGATGGGGTGTGATCGCGCCGCAAAGCGTATTGCCCAAAGGCATTTCCCTGTTTCCGCGCCTGGATGCCGCAACCATACTCAACCGGCCTGCCCGGGACCCGGCACCTGAAAAAAAGAAATCTGAGCCCATGGCTTCGCAAATCGAAATTGAAGACTTTGCCAGGGTGGATCTGCGTGCCGCCAGGGTGATTTCAGCTGAAAAAGTCGCCAAAGCCGACAAGTTGCTGAAGCTGGAAGTGGACATCGGCCATGAGACCCGCACCGTGGTGGCCGGCATTGCCAGGCTTTATGCACCGGAAGACCTGGTGGGCAAAACTGTTATTCTGGTGGCCAACCTGAAACCCGCAAAACTCATGGGAATCCGTTCCGAGGGAATGGTGCTGGCGGCAGTCGATGGGCAGGACGGATCTGTAGCCGTTATTGACCGCCCGGTGCCGGCGGGAACCCGTCTGAAATAAGGCGCATCTGTATAAAATGGATGCTTTTCGCAAGCGCAAAACCATCAACAGCCGGACAAAATTTCACAATTCCGCCTGGCGCAAATACCAGTTCCGCCTGAGGCAAAAATCGGCAGCAAGGCAAGCCCTCAGGCGGCTGCCGGCATATCTGCTGATTTTCTTCATCGGGCTGGGGTTGATCAAGGGTGGATTTTTCGTGGCCGACTGGTTTCAAAACCGGCCACGGCCGCGGCAGGCCGCTGTTGAACCGGAACTCGAGCGCATCACCAGCGATCAGGTCCGGAATCTCCTTGACCGGAGCGATCTGCTTAATCCCGTTACACCCGTGTTTTCCAAAAAACTGGCCGGCCAGGACTGCGCCCTTCATACCACTCTGAACCAAGACATCCAGAAAGCCGTGCTGTCCATGATGGATCCCAAATATGCCCGGCAGATCGGTATTGTGGTCATGGACGCCCGTAGCGGAAAAATCCTGGCCATGGCCTCTCATGACCGAAATGATCCGGATGCCAATAACAGCTTAAAAGCCTCGTTTCCTGCAGCCAGCCTGTTTAAAATTGTGAGTGCCGCAGCCGCAATCGATGACAGCGACTTGACCCCGGAGAGCCGCATGAGCTTTAACGGCGGCAAATACACCCTGTATCGCTCCCAGTTGGCCGACACGAAGAACAAATATACCAACTACGTCACCCTGGAAAAGGCCTTTGCCGAATCCATCAATCCGGTTTTCGGCAAAATCGGGCAAAACTACCTGGACAAGGCCCGCCTGGAGAAATATGCACGATCTTTCTGGTTCAACCGTGAAATGGATTTTGACCTTCCGGTGGATGTCAGCGTTGCATCCGTATCCGAAAAGCCTTATAATTGGGCGGAGATTTCCTGTGGATTCAACAAAACCACCCAAATATCGGCTTTGCATGCGGCAATGCTGTCGGCAACGGTTGTTTACAACGGGGCCATGATGCGGCCGTATTTTATTGAACGCGCCGTGTTAAAAGACCGCGTGGTTTTCCGACAGGAAGAGAAAATGCTTGTCAGATCCATACATCCGGAAACCGCCCGGCAGATGCAGTCCATGATGAATGCCGCTGTAACCCGTGGCACGGCCCGGGGCAGTTTCCGGGGAAGACAGGCAACGGCTATTTTCAAGGAGTTTGACGTGGGCGGCAAAACCGGTTCCATCAACGACAACCCGGCCAAGGTCAAATTTGACTGGTTTACCGGATATGCCAGGCACCGCAAAACCCGAAACGCCATAGCAGTCGGGGTGATTGTTGCCCACAAGAACTATATCGGCGTGCGCGCGGCTGAATATTTCCGCAGAATCGTTTACGAATACATGCAACAACCCCTAAACCAGGTCAAGGCACCACAGGACGCTGTAAATGATGATACCTAAAGCCCATTGTATGAAAATTTTTCTGCGGTCTTTGCTCAAAAAGACCGCAGAAATGATTCCGCAAATCCGCATCGGCACAATTCCGCAAAACCGGGTAAAACGCAACACCCTCATTTTTCTGCCCCTTGTCTTAAACCGGCTTTGCTGCGGCCTGACCGGCATTGTGGCCTTTCAGCGGGCTGACAAATCCGATGCCCTGCCCGCAGACATGATCACTGAATTGGAAAATGCTGCCGCCCAAATGGCGCAGACGGGTTTTTCCGCAAACAGCTCTGAACCCGGCCGGATTGATGACGCCTATCTGGGGGGAGCCGATACCGTGGGCATGCTTTATTCGAAAATCCGGGAACTCAAACAGACAGACAATTTTTATTGGTTATTTGCCGATGCCAATGCCTGCAGCCGCCTTTCGGCTTTGCTCAAAAACCTGGAGGATCTGGCCCGGAAGGAACTTCAGGGCCGGGAACAGGCCATGGGGCGCCTTGCGCCGGATATCTTTGACATTGTCTCGACCCGTATTGAGACCCTGCGGGATGCCATATGGAGCCTGAAAACCGAACTGCTGGACAACATGGAAAAAATCGGTGTTATGACCCCCGGCATAACGGAACTTGCCCGGGGCGGCCTGGCTGCGGCCCAGCAGATCAACTCGGTGCTAAACAGCATTGACAGACTCGAGGTGCGCGGCCGGGATTCAGCAGGCTTGTCTTTAATGTTTGTTCTGGAGGAATCGGCTTACTTTGACCTGGAAAGCCGGATTAATGCAGCCGGATATTCCGAGGAATTTGCACGGCGGACAAACCGGAGCCTGCTGCTGCACAAAAGCGTATCCGTGCGGCATTTAAAAAATGATCCTTCCGATCCGCGTGTCTCTGTTGCCCTGACCTACAAGGTGGCGGCTGAAATCGGCCGGCTGGGCGACAACATTGCCTATATCCGGGATGAACTGACTGCCGATCCTGTGCTCCAGTCCCTGCTGGTCCAGCCCCACCGGCGCTTTAACGTCTCTGCCCATACCCGGTGGGCTTCTGTGGGCGAGGTCAACGAACCCAACTGCCACCCCATGGATGCACAGACCGGGAGTTCCTTCATCGAGGAAACCGGAATCATTCATGTGAGCTTAAACGGTGACATTGACAATTACCAGGCCCTGCAGGCAGCCCACGAGGCCGCGGGCATGGCCTATCCCCACGAAATCACCTGTGATACCAAAATTATCCCGATCCACATTGCCGGATATCTCAAAAAGGGCCATGACATTGCAGAGGCCTTCCGGCTGGCAGTCAATGATTTCGAGGGTTCCCATGCCATCTGTATGCAGTCGGACCTGGCCCCGGGAAAACTGTTTCTGGCGCTGAAGGGAAGCGGTCAGGCCGTGTTTGTAGGGCTGGGACCGGATTTCTACATCCCCACTTCCGAGGTTTACGGATTTGCCGAGGAAACCCCCTATTTTCTGAAAATGGACGGCGAGGCGGTGCACAAAGACAGCCAGGGCAGGCTTGTCTCCGGCCAGATCTTTGTCATTGACCCGGACAGCCATGGCGGATTGTCCGGGATCACAGCCATGTTCTACAACGGCGCTCCCATTGAGTTCACAGATGCCGATATCCGCAAAACCCAGCTTACGTCCCGGGATATCGACCGCCAGGATTTTGACCACTATTTTCTTAAAGAGATTTCAGAGGCACCGGGTTCCGTGCGCCGAACCCTGGAAAACCGCTGGAAAATCATCAACACAGACGGCCGAAGATACGAAATCACCCTGGATGAAACCACCATACCCCAGGCACTGGTTGACAGAATCACCCGCGGCGGGATCCGGCAGATCCTGTTTATCGGCCAGGGCACCGCGGGCGTGGCGGCCTCGGCATGCGCCAATCTCATGCGCTATTACCTCGATGAACCAACCATGCGCATAGAAGCGCTCAAATCATCGGAACTATCCGGATTTGTTTTAAATGAATCAGACGGCCGGGATCTGTCTGACACCTTGCTGGTGCCCATCAGCCAGTCGGGCACCACCACCGACACCAACCGGGCCGTGGACATGGTGCGCAAAAAGGGCGCCTCATCGGTGTGTATTGTCAACCGCAGGGATTCAGACCTGACATTTAAAACCAACGGGGTGCTCTACACCAGCTCGGGCAGAGACATTGAAATGTCTGTGGCCTCCACCAAGGCATTTTACTCCCAGATCATTGCCGGGGCCGTGCTGGCCTTATACATTGCCCAGACCACCGGGCGGCGCAGCCATGCGTTTGTCTCAAACGAGGTCCGGCAGATGATCCGACTGCCCGATATCATGGAGCAGGTGCTTTCCATGAAGGAACAGGTCCGGGCATCCGCCAATCGCCTGGCATTGCAGCGCACCTACTGGGCCACCGTGGGCAGCGGCCCCAACAAGGCGGCGGCAGACGAAATCCGGATCAAATTAAGCGAACTTTGCTACAAAACCATTTCATCGGATTTCGTGGAAGACAAAAAACATATTGATCTGTCTTCAGAGCCGCTGATCATCGTGTGTGCAGCCGGCACCCGCAGAAGCGTGATCGGCGACATTGTCAAGGACACGGCCATCTTCCGGTCTCACAAGGCCCTTCCCGTGGTTATTGCGGACGCCAATGAATACCGGTTTGACGCCTATGCCGAAGACGTGTTCCGGGTGCCTGCAATAAGCGAGCATTTTGCCCCCATTGTCAACACCCTGGTGGGCCATATGTGGGGCTATTACGCGGCCCTGACCATCAACGAGGGCTCGCACTTTCTGCACCTGTTCCGCGAAGAGCTCCGGGAAACCATCAGCGCGTATACCCAACAGAATCTCGATATTTACGAAATCGCCCTGGAAAAATCTTTCAGGGAAAAAATCCTGCGCTTTTACAATGAATTTCGAAAGCGCCAGGCGGAAAACGGCCTTGCCCCGACCATGGGCATCAACGGCTCCACCAACCTGGTGCTTTTGCTCAAATACCTCTCCGGCCGGCTGCCGGTGGCCGATTTTGAGATTGATTTCGGGGTCAAGGGCACGGCGCGCAACATGTTTGACCTGCTGTTTGCCTCCCTTGCAGAGGCCATCAACACCATGGCCCGGCCCGTGGACGCCATCAAGCACCAGGCCAAAACCGTAACCGTTGGCACCAGCCGCATCGAGGAAAAGGCAGAGGGGCTGCTGTTTGACATGATGCAGGATCTTGGATTTACCATCGAGCACCTGACCCTCAACAACATCCTGGTGATCAAAAACATGCAACAAATACTTGATCACATCAAGGGCTGGACCCTTTACCGCATTTCCGGGGTCAATCTGATGGGCGAGCCCACTGAAGAAACCACCATCGAGGTCATTGACAAACAGGGCAGTTCCGCCGCCATTGTCTCCCGGGCCGAAAAAGACCGCACCCTGAAAGGCACCAAGCGCATCATCGTGCGCGAGGGCAATGTCTACATGGGCAAAGGGAGAAAAGATGACAGAAGCATCCTCGTCATTCCGCTGATCTCAGGAGATCCCTCCCGGCCCAACATGGTGGAGCACCTGCTTTTGCTCGACGTGGCCTTCCGCCCGGCCGTGGACCTGACCTCCAGGGTCAAGGCCCTTGGCGGCAAGCATGAGCATATCAAAAACATTGTCCAGGAAAACAATATTGTCTGGAACGATGAACTGCTGGAGCAGGTGCCCATGGATGAGCTGTTTGGCCGGTCTGCGGAAAAAATCGCTGAACAGATCGTGGAAACAGTCTCCTGAAGCCGTCAGGATTGATGGCACCGTAAAAAGTCTGATTTCAGATGGTGCCGTAAAAAGTTCAAGATCAAGGCTTGCGCAATTTCGAAGAATGCAGCGTACTTATCCGTACG
>NZ_JBSRLA010000003.1:0-103087 GCF_055149105.1 Desulfosalsimonas sp.
GCCCGGGGGTGGTTTGCGAGTCGCATTGAGCGCGCAAGCGGTCAGCAGGGAGCAAACCGCCACCGGGCCGGCATCATGCGAAAATTATAGAACCAGGCAATAACAGCAACTGTTTTGATGTTACTTAGAAGTGTTCCCCCCGGGCCGCAGCCCAGGACCGAACACTGCAAATAACTTTTTGCCATATGCTTAAAAGCTTTGATTTTATTTTTTTGAGCCTTGAGCCTTGAGCCTTGAACCTTGAACCTTGAACCTTGAACGAAGTTATTTAGAAGAAGCCGTGTGCAAACATCCAGAGCCAGGGAAAAACAAAGTTCCCGCAGCGAACATGAGAGAAGGGTCTATTCTGCGTCCAGGAGCTTGCGGATTTGGGTGCTGTCGTATTTACCGGCCGGTGATACCGGGATCTGGTCGGTGAGCCGGATTTTGCGGGGCAGGGCATAGCCGGGAAGGCGGTCTGTGAGGTGGCGGCGGATTTGGGACAGAGAGGTTTGTGCAGCGGCAAGGGCCCGGATTTCGTTTCCCCGGCTGCCGTTGTCGGCCACGCTCAATACGGCTGCATCCGATACTTCCGGCATTTCCAGTAAGACCGCCCGGATTTCATCCAAATCCACCCGCTTTCCCCCCACCTTGACAATCCGGTCGGCCCGGCCCTCCAGGGAAAATGCATTGGGCCCCACCACGCGGATGCGGTCGCTGGTGACAAAAAAGTTGTCTGCATCCACGGGAAGCTCCGGGGATATGAAATTCGAGCTGATGGCCAGGCATCCGTCTGTTTGTTTCCATTGAATGCAGTCAAAAGGCGTAAAATGCGGCTGGACGGTTGTGCATACCCGGGAGGCGATGCCGCCGGTCTCGGTGGAGCCGTAAATTTCAGTGATGCCAAGGCCGGTTTTTTCATAAAAGGCCCGGCTGTCCCCGGGCTCCAGCCGGGCTGCGGAGCAGAGGGCGACTGCCAGGCTCGAAGCCGGCAGATCCATGCCTGCAGCCATCCTGTAATGAAGCGGGATGCTCACAAGGTATGTGGCCCGGTGTTTTTCAATGGCGGCCCGGATTTCATTGGGGTAGGTCGGTACCCCCTCGACAACCCCGGCGCCCGCCACAAGGGGGGTGAGCACGGAAAACAGCAGGCCGTAGATGTGGCAGGGCGGGACCGTGGCCACAAACCGGTCCTGTTGGGTTACCTGCATTTTTTGTGCGTGATAAATGGCTTCAAAAAACAGGTTGCCGATGGTTTTGCTCCAGGTGCGGGGGGCGGCTGTGGAGCCGCCGGTAAAAAGCTTGACAAAGACCTCGCCGGGCTCCCGGATCAAAGAGGCGTCAAAAGTCGTATGCCCGACAGAAGGCGGTACCGGGCTCACTGCTTCAACCTCCGGGGGCAGCTCCTCCGGGGCATCTGTGACAGCCTTTGAAAAACCATGCTCCTGCCGGATCCGGGCGAGCACGGATTTTTCATATGAATAGGGCAAAATAAGGGTTGCCGGGCGGGTAAGCGCTGCAAGCAGGGCCGCGGCGATTTTCCCGCGGTCGGTTGTACACAGACACAGGCTGACCGGTCGGTCTTTGTCAAACACCCCGTGCTGAAACCCGGCGGCCATTGAATAGATGTTTTTGTAGGTCCAGCTTCCGGGAACAAAGTCATCATCTGCGTTGGCCGGGCCTGCGGCCACATTTTTCAGAATTGTAAAAGGCGGCATCATGTCTTTTCGGATCAATATACGGGTAAACAGAATCAAAATCAGATGAAAATCAATCCTTGCGCGAGAATTGGATATAATATATTGCATTTTGACTTGCAAGCGGTTATTTCCGGAATTATTCAACCCCATAAGGAGGCGATTGTGGGTCTTTCCAGAATGCTGGCCGTAAAATTGATTAAAACACGCTTTGTCCGCCGCGCTGTGCGGGAAAACGCCGACCTGGAGATTTTCCGGCAAAAACCCACTCCCCGGTTCATTGCCGGCCTGGTTTTGATTGGGGCCAGTTATGTCTTTTGCTGGCCGGTTATCAGTGCCCTGGGGGTTTTTGCCGCCTACATGCGCCAACCCCTGTGGGTGGTGGCCGGCGCCCCCTTGGTTTGGACCACGACCCATTTTCTGTGCATGTTCGGCGCATATCTGGCCGGCAAGGAGCATTCCAGGGCCTTTTTGAAATGGGCTCTGCGCCTTTTTGTTGAAAAACACGCCCCTGACTGCCTTCCGGACAAAATCTGCTGATTTGCCGGCCCCCGTCTTTGTGATCTTCTTTTAATATCTTGTTTTTATTTGATTATGATTTGTGCCCGACATTGCGTGTACCCGGCTTGTACACGCAATGTTTGATTGGAGGGCTTTGAGACGGGTCTCTTCGTGGCGGAATAATTCCATTTATTTTTAAAATTCAAATAGTTGTCCTGAGAATCCATGTTTTGGTATGGTTCTTGTATGCAATATAGCGAACAACACACAACCATTTATCTATTATTCAAGCGGTTCGCATATGGAGGTTAAAATGAGCAGCAATACAAAAACAGCAGTGGTTTTTCCGGGACAGGGAACCCAGCGGCCGGGCATGGGCAAGGATTTTTATGACAATGTATCCGCCAGCCGCCTTGCTTACGAGGAAGCATCTGACGTACTGGGATGGGACGTTGGCGCCATGTGCTTCGGGGAAAATGAAAAAATCAATCTCACCGAGTACGCACAGCCTTCCATCCTGGCAACCGAGATCGCGATGTTAAGGGGTCTTCAGGAACTTTACGGCTTTTATCCGGATTATTTCGGCGGTCACAGCCTGGGAGAATACACGGCCCTGGTGGCCGCCGGCGCCATGCCCTTTGCAGACGCCCTGAAAACCGTGGAAACCCGCGGCCATCTGATGCAGGAGGCCACCCCCCCCGGAATCGGCGCCATGGCGGCAGTGATTGCCAAAAACATTGATATTGAAAAAATCCGCAAAATGCTCGAAGATCTTCCCATGGATGTGGCCAATATCAATTCCACCGACCAGGTGGTGATCAGCGGCCATGCCGGCAGCATGGACAAGGCAAAAGAGCGCATCAGCGGGTCCATGGAAAATCAGGACGACATGCGTTTTGTGCCCCTAAACGTCAGCGCGCCTTTTCACAGCCGCTTTATGAACGCCATCAAGGAAGCCTTCCGGGAAGTGCTGGCCGCGGTTTCCGCAAGGATGAATTCCAAAAACGCTGCACGGGTGACCTCCAATTACACGGGTTTGTTTCATGGGGCCACATCCGACCGGGTCATTGAGGCATTGGTGGCCCAGTTGAGCGGTTCGGTGAAATGGCGTGACAACATGCAGGCCCTGGCGGCCCAATCCCGGCAGATCTATGAGATCGGGCCGAACCGTCCGCTGAAGAATTTTTTTCGCAGTCTGGATATCCAGTGCAAGTCCATTACCAGTCTTTCGGCAGCAAAAAGGGAATTTAGTGCATGATGGCTTTTGACAGCAACTATTGGGCGGTCATTATCGGCGGCTCCAGCGGCTTTGGCCTGGCTGCGGCCAAAAAACTGGCCGCCCATGGAATGAATCTCTGTATTGTACACCGGGACCGGCGCAGCGCAATGAAGAAAATCGAGCCGGAATTTGACAAATTGCGCCAGACCGGTGTGAATCTGCTGGCTTTCAATCTCGACGGACTCTCTGATGAGGGACGGACCCGGGTTCTTGACGAGCTTTCCCATACCCTGGCCGATCAGGGACGCATCCGCCTTGTGCTCCACAGCGTGGCTTTTGGCAATCTCAAGCTGCTGGGTCCCTATCCGGGCTCTCCTGTGCCGGGCCAGACCCGGAACCTGCTGGCCAATGAGGCAGGAGTGTCTGCCGAGCGCATGGACGAGATTGTGCAAAGCGCGTTTTCACAAGGCTACAATGCCGTCTATCCCCTGGTTGATGACAAGGGCGATTACAGCAACCGCCAGTTTCTCGGGGCGGAGGATTTCAACCGCACCCTCCAGGCCATGGGATACAACATTGTGGAATGGGTCCAGGATATCCTGTCCAGAAACCTTTTTGCAAAAGACGCCCGGGTGCTTGGCCTGACAAGCGAGGGAAACACCGTGGCCTGGAAGGGGTATGCGGCAATTTCCGCGGCCAAGGCGGTGCTTGAATCCGTCAGCCGCGCCATGGCTGTTGAATTTGCACCCAGCGGGATCCGCTCCAATATCATCCAGGCCGGCATCACCGATACTCCGGCCCTTCGCGCCATTCCCGGAAGTGACCGGATCCGCGCCCAGGCTGTCTTGCGCAATCCCTTCGGCCGCCTGACCACCCCGGAGGACGTGGCGGATGTGATTTATCTGTTGTGCACGGATGAAGCCGCATGGATCAATGGTGCGCTCATCTGCGCGGATGGCGGGGAGAGGGTCGGATAAGCCAATGCTTTACCTTCACGGCCTGGGTCATTTTTACCCGGACAATGTCATTGACAATCAGTTTCTCAGGGATCTGGATATCGGCAGCGATGAGCAGTGGATTCTGGAGCGCGTGGGCATTGCCGCCCGCCGTACCTCCCTTCCCCTGGATTATATCCGGCACACCAAAAACCGTGATCCCAGAGCGGCCACCGAGGCAAGCCTGTATACCCGGTCCGGGGCCGGGGCGGCGGCAGCCCGCATGGCCCTTGAGCGGGCGAAAATTGATACCCAGGATATCGGCATGGTGATTTCCGGGACCTCCACGCCCAGATACACCATTCCTGCAGAAGCCTCTGTGATTGCAGCAGAACTGGGCATTCAGGCCCCGTGCATGGACATGAACGCGGCCTGTTCCACTTTTCTGGTGCAGCTGGCTTTCCTTGATGCCATGGCCCCGGAAAAGGCCCCGGGTTTTATCCTGGTGGTCAATCCGGAAAATTACACCCATGTGGTGGATTATTCCGACCGCAGGGTGGCGCCTTTGTTTGGTGACGGTACCAGCGCGGCCGTGGTTTCAGCCCGGCATCCGTCACGCTTCTGCTTTGAATCCCTGCAGTACGGATCTGATCCGGCCTCCTGGGACAGGGTGCAGATTCCCAGCGGCGGCCATTTCAGGCAGGACGGCAGTCAGGTTCAGCGCTTTGCCATCCGCAAGGCCACAGAAGGCGTGCGCCGGCTTCAGGAGGAATACCCTGAAAACCGGGACCAATTTCGGTTTGTGGGCCATCAGGCCAACCTGATGATGCTTCAAACCGTCTGCCGCAGGTGCGGAATTGATGAAGGCCGGAACCTGTACAACGTGGTCGAATACGGAAATACCGGGTGCTCAAGCGCACCGGCCGTGCTCAGCCAGAATTGGGAGCAGCTGCAGCCGGGTGATCACATTGCCGTGGCAGTGGTGGGCTCCGGTTTGACCTGGGGCCACGGTTTGCTTAAAATCAACGATTGATGGCGCCCTAAAAGTCCAATATCTGCGTTACACGCAATTTCTCAGAATTTCACGTACGTCTAAGTACGCTGCATTCTTCGAAATTGCGCAAGCCTTGATCTTGAACTTTTTATGGCGCCATCTGAAATCAGACATTTTACAGTGTCATGAACGATTCGGAATAAAATATGCAATACCAACAGTTTTTACAGCAGGAGCAATTTGATCTGGCTCAGCTCATCGCCTTTTCCTACGGCCGACTGGTCAGCGACCCTCCGGCGGATTTTGACGCCCGGCTGCCGGCACCGCCTTTTTTGATGATCGACCGGATCGTGTCCCTTGAGGCCAACGGCAACAAGGGCGTTATCACGGCTGAACAGGACATCCGGCTGGACGCCTGGTATTTCCAGTGCCATTTTCCGGGTGATCCGGTACAGCCCGGATGCCTGGGCGTGGATGCGGTCTGGCAGCTGCTTGGCTTCTACGGGGTGTGGCGCGGGGCATTGGGCGCGGGCCGGGCCCTGGGATGCGAGGAAGTGGTGTTCAACGGCCAGATCCGCCCGTATAACGAGGTGGTGCGCTTTGAAATCGAGGTGCTCCGGTTCAGGGAGATGAAAAGCAACGGATCTGCCATTGTGATGGCCAACGCACAGATTCTGGCCGACAACACCCCGGTTGCCACGGTGAAAAAAGCCCGGGCCGGGATTTTTAAAAACATCGCAGACAGCAATTATCCGAGAATAGAATAGAAAGTTTTAAGTTTTAAGTGTTAAGTTTTAAGTATTTCCTTTCAAGTCTTAACTCCTTGGTTTTTTTCTTAATACTTAAAACTTAAAACTTAAAACTTAACACTTTTTTTAACCGAGGTATATATGACCGATACAGAAAAGACATGCGCAGACAAGCCCGTGGCCCTGGTCACCGGCGGGGCCGGGGGCATTGGAGCGGCCTGCTGCCGGGCGCTTTGCGACAAAGGCTTTTGCGTGGCCATCCATTTCCGCAAAAGCGCCGAACCCGCCCGGAAATTGCTCGAAGAGCTCCAGGCCAGGGGCGGGGCCGGTTTTCTGCTTCAGGCGGATCTGGCATCTGCAGAACAGATCGATGCCATGGTCAATGAAATCAAAAAACAGGCCGGTCGTGTGGATGTGCTCGTCAATAATGCGGGTTTTACCTTAAATGACATGATCCTGACCATGAAGCTCGATGACTTTGACGCCCAGCGGAGCGTGGGGCGCGGGGCCTGGTACCTGACCAAGCGGGTGCTGCGGGTGTTTATGTTCCGGCGGGCATCCGGCCGGATCATCAATATTTCCAGTGTTGTGGGTCACACCGGGAACGCCGGCCAGGTCCCCTATACCATGGAAAAGGCGGCCACCGATGCCATGACCAAATCCCTTGCCAAGGAACTGGCCGGGAAAAACATCCTGGTCAATTCCGTTGCCCCGGGTTTTATTGATACGGACATGACAGAAGCCCTGCCCGAAGACATCCGTGAACAGATCCTTTCGGCAGTGCCCCTGGGCCGGATGGGCCGGCCTGATGAAGTCGCCGAAGTGGTGGGTTTTCTGGCCACGGGTGCATCCTATATTCAGGGCAGCGTGATCCATGTCAACGGAGGCATGTATGGGGGCTGATGCGCGGATGATCCAACAGGTCCTGGATCTGATTCCCCAGCAGCGGCCCTTTCGTTTCATCGACGATATTCTGGAAGTCGATGACAAGCACATCAGGGCCGTCTACCGGTTTCGGGACGATGAGTTTTTTTATCAAGGCCATTTCCCCGGCCATCCGGTCACACCTGGGGTGATTCTGATTGAGACCATGGCCCAGGCCGGGGTCGTGGCCCTGGGGATTGCCATTTTGCTGCACCAGAACCGGCCGGTATCTGAAATCCGGCAGTTAAAGACGCTTTTTACATTTGCCGAATCCGTGGAGTTTACCGGCATGGTGGCGCCCGGGGAAAAAGTGGCAATACTTGGAGAAAAGATTTATTTTCGCAGGGGCAGCATTAAAACAAAGGTCAGCATAGAGCGGCAAAACAAGCAAAGCGTTTGTACGGGCGTGCTGATGGGAACAGGAGTGAAACTCGATGCATAAAAGGGTTGTTGTTACGGGAATGGGCGTTGTCAGCCCCAACGGCATAGGATTGGACAATTTTGAAACCGGCCTGCGCCGGGGAGCCTCCGGGATTCGTTTTATACCCCGGCTTGAAGATCTGAAATTCGGATGCCGCATCGGTGCCGTACCCGAAGGTTTTGACGAGGCTTGCAGCCGGTATTTTGATAATTTCCGGCAGCAGTCGTTTTTGAGCGAAACCATCCGGTATGCGGCTGTATCGGCCATGGATGCCTGGAAAGATGCCGGTTTTGCCATTCCCGGAGACGAAGATGGCCCGGACTGGGATTCGGGCACGGTGTTTGGCTGCGGCATATCGGACATGGAGGTGATCGCAACAGAAGTGGTGCCCACGGTCAATGAAGGAAGGGTCAAAAGACTGGGCACCCGGGTGGTGGAACGGGTCATGGGCAGCGGCACAAGTGCGCGCATCGGCGGACTGCTGGCTTTGGGAAACCAGGTGACCTCCAATTCCTCGGCCTGCAGCACGGGCTCAGAGGCCGTGGTGGAGGCGGTCTGGAAGATCCGCACAGGTCTTGCCAAACGAATGGTGGCCGGCGGTGCTGAAGGCGCTTCGCCTTACACATGGAGCGGATTTGATTCCATGCGCGTTCTGGCCAGGAAATTCAACGATGATCCTGAAAAAGGATCCCGGCCCATGAGCGCATCCGCATGCGGGTTTGTGCCTGGCGCCGGGGCCGCGGCCCTGGTGCTCGAAGACCTGGAAACCGCTCTGGACCGGGGCGCGCGGATTTATGCCGAGGTCAAGGGTGTTATGGCCAATTCCGGCGGCCACCGAAACGGCGGTTCCATGACCGCGCCCAACCCCGAAGGAGCCCAGCGCTGTATCCGCGGGGCAATGAAGGATGCCGGGGTCGGCCCGGAGCAGATCGATGCCATCAACGGTCATCTCACTGCCACGTTTGCCGATCCCCATGAGGTGAAAAACTGGTCCGCCGCCCTGGGCCGGCAGGCGGCGGATTTTCCGTGGATCAATTCCACCAAGTCCATGATCGGCCACTGCCTGGGCGCCGCAGGTGCCATTGAAACCGTGGCGGCCGTGCTGGAACTTGATCGGGGTTTTCTGCACCCGTCGATAAACTGCGAGGATCCCCATCCGGAGATTGCCTCTTTTGCGCACCGGTTTGTCACCACGTGCAAGGAAATGCCGGAACTCAAAACCATTGCCAAGGCCTGTTTCGGATTCGGGGATGTCAATTCATGTCTGATTCTGCAAAAATGGGAAAATAAATATTAACATATGGAGGTAACAAAAATGGATAAACAACAGATTTTCGACGATGTGGTGGGCATTATCAAAGACTATGTCAAGGATGAATCAAAACTGGCAAACGTGAGCATGGAAACCTCCATTCTCGATGATCTCAAGGTCAATTCCGCCCGTCTCGTTGATATCATTATCCAGTTTGAAGACACCTTTGACATTGAAATCGACGATGATGACGCAGACAGTATCCGCTCCATCGGTGATGCGGTCAATTATATCGCTGGCCGGGTGGGCGCAGACCAGGGCGCTGAATAATTCATCCTATGGACGACCGGATAAAACGCTCTTTAAACACCCAGGAGATGCTGGGCCGGTTTGCCGTGTGGCTCACCGCGCCCCTCATTGTCCTGGCCATCCGTCTTGCCGGCTGGCGGATCCGGGATCTGGCCGCGGTGCGCCGCCGGATCCGGGATTTAATGCGCCAGCACAAGGGGCCATGGCTGATTTGCGCCAATCATCTGACCCTGATTGATTCCTTTATCCTGGCCTATGCCATGTTTCCCACCTGGCGATACATGACAGATTTTCACATGGTGCCCTGGAACATGCCGGAATACATGAATTTTAACCGCAATCGCCTGGTGGGGGGATTTTGCTATCTCACCAAGTGCATTCCGGTGGTCCGGGGCGGCGACCGGGAGGGGGTCAAGCAGAGCCTGGAAAAATGCGTGCAAATCCTTCAAAAGGGCCAGAACCTCATGATTTTTCCCGAAGGCACCCGTTCGCGAACCGGGCGGGTCAACACCCGGGATTATACCTATAATGTGGGGCGATGGATGTGTCAGATGTCTGACGTCCGGGTGCTGTGCATGTATCTGCGCGGCGACAGCCAGGATACCTACAGCGATTTTCCCGTCCGGGGCGAAACCTTTACCCTCATGGTGGAGCCGTGCCGCCCGGCAACCAAACTCAAGGGACTGCGGGCCCACAGGGATTGTGCCGGGCAGATCATCGGGCATCTTGCGGATATGGAGAAGCGGTATTTTGCGCGCAGTGGGAAATGATGTGGTGGATCTGGGAACAGACGGCGCATGCGGTAAAAGCCGGGACAGGCGCTTTGTTTCCCGTGTGCTCACGGCATCTGAGCAAAACCGGCTGGCAGAAAGCCAACACCCCGACGCCTGTCTGTGGGCGATGTGGGCCGCCAAGGAGGCCGCCTACAAGGCCGTATCCAGAATTTTTCCGGATATTTCCGCATGGCCCGGCCGCTACGAGACGGTGTTTGACCATCCGGGCCTGCCCCGGCAGTTTGCCGGCACGGTCAGCACCCCTGAAGTATCCGTGTGTGTGCGCCTCCATTGGGATGAAAACCGTGTCCATTGTGTGGGGCTAATCGGTTCTTCGGAGTTATGGCAGGACCTGACAGCCCATGTGTTCGAACCCGATTACGATGCACATCCGGAAATACAGTCTTCAGCAAAACAACTTTCCGCCGCTGCCCGCACCGCTGCGGCCGCAGCCATTGGTCTGCATACGGGCCTGCCCCAGGGCCTTGTAAAAATTGAGCGTACTCGCGTTTCTCAGCGCTCGGTCCCGCCTGTTGTCAAAATTCAGGGCATCCACACGGAAATTCCCGTCAGCCTCAGCCATCACGGCCGGTTTGCGGCTTTTGCCTTCCTTGCACCCCTTCAGGCCCAATCTGCTGCAATGTGTTCTTGACTATTTACACCGTATTTTTTACAAATAGATTTTGATGGCGCCGTAAAGAGTCCAATATCTGCGTTACGCGCAATTTTTCAGAATTTCACGTACGGATAAGTACGCTGCATTCTTCGAAATTGCGCAAGCCTTGATCTTGAACTCTTTACGGCGCCATCTGAAAAGTTCCAAGGAAGTCCAATTTTGCAAAAATCTAAATCCGGGCATGGCCCTTTGCGGTTTTGTGCGGGTGTTTTTCAAACAACCGGGCAGATATCCATATGAGCAGTAGCCGACAGGACATTGAGGCCGAAATATACAGAATTTTCCGGGAGCAGTTTGAAATCGAGGATCCGGGTCCGGATGAGGATCTGCGGGAAGTCCATGGTTTTGACAGCATTGACGCCATTGAACTGCTCATGGAAATTGAAAAGCTTTTTCAGGTGGAAATGGATCAGGAAACCAAAAAGGAAGCCTTGTCCTATATCCGGACCATAAACGGTATCTGCGATTACATAGAGCAGGTTCTGCCCGATGCAGATGCCCGGGTATCAGAGGCGGTCAACCGCTGATGGATCGAAGAGTCGTCATCACCGCAGCATCTGCCGTCACGCCCATCGGCAATTCAAAGCAGAAGATTGTCCACAGCCTTCAAAACGGCGTTTCCGGGGTCCTGCCCCTGCGCCATGACGATCTGCTGGCCGATTATCTGCACTGCCGGGTCTTTGGCACTGTGCAGGAACCCATAGAGTACGGTTTTGAGCGAAAATACCGCAAAACCATGGGGCCGGTGTCCTATTACGCCTGCCACGTGGTTGGACAGCTGCTGGAGCAGTCCGGGCTGAGCCGGGAATTTGTCTCCTCGGGCCGCCTGGGCGTGGCCTTCGGCTCCACCCACGGCAGCCCCTCGGTGCAGCGCCACATCTACAAGGCCCTTTACCACCAGGAAAAAGGTGTTTCCGGCTCCCTTGGCGCGGTGGATTACCTGAAGTCCATGGTGCACACCACGGCGGTGAACATCACCAAAATGTTTGAGATCACCGGCCGGGTGATCTGTTCCTCCACTGCCTGCACCACAAGCAGTCAATCCATCGGCTACGGTTATGAAATGGTGAAATACGGAATGCAGGATGCCATGGTGTGCGGCGGTGCCGATGAATACGACACCACCACCGTGGCGGTGTTTGACAACCTGCTGGCCTGCTCCACGGCATACAATGACCGGCCCGGACAGACCCCCCGCCCCTTTGACGACGACCGCGACGGTCTGGTTGTGGCCGAAGGCGCCGGCGCGGTGCTGCTGGAGGAATACGAAGCCGCCAGAAAGCGGGGCGCCCCGATTCTGGGCGAAGTCATCGGGTTTTCCTGCAACAACAACGGCGGTGATCTGATTTTTCCCAATCTCGACGGCATCACCCGCACCATCCAACTGGGCCTGGAAAGCGCCGGGATCGGGCCGGAGGCAATGGATTTTATCAGCGCTCATGCCACGGGAACCAAAATGGGCGATGTTATTGAGGCCCGGGCCATTGAGCAGGTTTTCGGAAACTCGCCCATGGTGACCGGACTGAAGGGATACACCGGCCATACCATGGCCTCCTGCGGCGTGATTGAAACCATCATGACCCTTTACATGATGGAAAATGGCTTTGTCGCCCCCACCCTGCACCTGGAAAATATTGATTCCAGATGTACCGGAATCGGCCATGTCACCCAATTGAAAGATAAAGCCATTGATATTGCATCCGTGCAGAATTTCGCATTCGGCGGGGTCAATACCAGCCTTGTGCTAAAAGTCCCTGCGCTCTGATATGAGCCGGTTTGTCCGATTTTTCAAGCCTGTGGTGGACACCGGGGTGACCCTGGTGCTTTGGGGGTATTTCATTTTCGGGTTTCTTTTTTTCTTCTCACCGGTTTACGCCTGGGCGTTTTTATTTGCCGCAGACCGGACCCGGGCCTTTCAGCGGCTCAATCACCTGTTTTTCAAAAGCTTTGTCCGACTGGTGCGCTTTGTTGTGCCGGGTTTGAAAATTCGCATGGATAAAAGCCTTGAGGGTCTTGGCCCCTGCGTGGTGGTGGCCAATCACCGCTCCTATCTGGACCCGGTTTTGCTGACCGCAGTTTTTGAAAAACACACCACCATTGTCAAAAGCGCATTTTTCCGCACCCCGGTGTTCGGCCGGGTCATCCGCACAGCCGGCTATATCCCCTCGGATACCGCCAACGGGTTTTCGGATCTGTTGCTCTCCCGCATGCAGCAGTTTCCTGCTTTTTTCCAACAAGGCGGAATTGTGTTTATTTTCCCTGAAGGCACCCGAAGCAGAACCGGCCGCCTGGGGGAATTTAATCCCGGGGCGTTTAAAATCGCCCGCCGGTTTGGAGTGCCTGTGGAAGTGCTTTGCGTCACGGGCACGGACCGGTTGTTTTCTCCGGGCCGGTTTTTATTTCACACCTGCATTGAAAACCGCATCACGGTCTGCCGGGCCGGAGCCATCTCCGCAGATCAGGTCCGGCAGCTTTCCTTAAAGGAGCTGATGCAAAAAAGCCGGGAAATTATGGAAGCCGGTCTTTCGGATTCGTGATTTGCCGGTGGCGATTGTGGTAATGGTGCAGGTTGGCATTGGCAATAAAACCGCAGAATATTTTGGCAAAAAATGGACATGACAGAAAACAACCATTCCGGCCGGTCCCTAGGGGAACGTCTGCTTGAGCTGGAAGCCGAGAAAAAATCCCTGGAAACCATCATAGAGAGTATCGAGGATGGTTTTATCGAAACCGACCTGCGGGGCAATATTACCCGGTTTAACCGGGCCTTTTGCCATATCAGCGGCTATGGGCCCGAAGAAGCCCACGGGCTTTCCTACCGCAAATACATGGATGAGCCCACTGCCCTGAGCGTGTACCGGGCGTTTAACAAGGTATACAAGACCGGGGTGTCCAACAAGGCATTTGATTATGAGATCATCCGCAAAGACGGCCAGCGCCGCAACCTGGAAATCTCCATTGCCCCCATCCAGGGCGAGGACGGGCGGGTCAGCGGGTTTCGGTGCGTGATGCGGGATGTGACCAAGCGCAAAAGGGCCGAAAACGAGCTAATGGGCCAGCGCCGACGGCTGGAGGCCATCTTCCGGAGCGTGGATGACGCCATTGTCACCGTGGACACGGATCTCAACGTGGTTGAGGCCAATGACGCGGCAGCCAAGATTTGCGGGATCCAGGCAGAAAAACTGCCGGCAGCGTTTACATGCGGCCATGACGGGCAATGCAGCTGCGCATGCCTGGATATTGTCAAGGAAACCCTGGCCAGAAGAAGGGCCATGCGCGATTATCAGGTCGCCTGCGGCCGGCAAAGCGCGCCCATGCAGAAGGTAAGCCTTTCCTGCGCCCCCCTGGAGGATCCCGCAGGAAGCTTTCTGGGCGCGGTGCTGGTGATCCGCGACATCACCCGTCTCACGGATCTGGAACGAGAGCTGGAACAGCGGCACCAGTTTCACCGTATCATTGGCAAAAGCCACCAGATGCAGAAGATCTACCGCCTGGTGGAAGATATTTCCGATTATGAGGCAACTGTTTTGATCCGCGGAGAAAGCGGCACCGGCAAGGAGCTGGTGGCAAGGGCCATCCACGACAGCGGCAGCCGGCGTTTTAAGCCATTTGTCACGGTCAACTGTTCGGCCCTGGCCGAACAGTTGCTGGAAAGTGAACTCTTCGGCCATGTAAAGGGGGCGTTCACAGGTGCGATCCGGGACCATATCGGCCGGTTTCAGGCCGCCAACGGCGGCACCCTGCTGCTTGATGAAATCGGGGAAATCTCGCCGCTGATCCAGCTCAAGCTGCTGCGGGTGCTTCAGGAAAAAGAATTCGAGCGGGTGGGCGATTCGCGTTCCGTGCGCGTGGATGCCCGGGTGATTGCCTGCACCCACCAGGATTTAAAGGAAAAGGTCCGGCGCGGGGAGTTTCGCGAGGATCTTTATTACCGGTTAAATGTCCTGGAAATCCGGATTCCGCCTTTGCGCGAGCGTCCCGAGGATCTGCCCCTTCTGGTGGAGCATTTTGTGCGCCGGTTTGAGAAAAAATTCCGCATGTGCATCGACGGGGTCAGCCCCGAGGTGATGGATGTGTTTATGAAATATCACTGGCCCGGCAATGTCCGGGAGGTGGAGCACTGCATTGAACGGGCCGTGATCTTAAGCCGGGGCGGTACAATCGGCATTGAACATATTTCCGGGGAAATTCTGGGCAGCATCCGCTCGGGCAGACCGGCAAAGGCCATGAAAAAAGAAGACGAAATCCGCAGAATTGCCCAAATCCTGGAGCAGACCGACTGGAACAAGGCCAAATCCGCCCGGCTTCTGGGCATCAGCCGCAAGACCTTGTATCAGAAAATCCGCAAATATCAGATTGCTCCGGAAAAATCCGCCCAGGTGTAACCGGTTTCACATGTGTGGGGTGACAATTTTGTTTCTTTTATTCACGAATCCGGCTGCAATGGCTGGATGACATTTGGTAAGCCCTTCCTTTTTTTCATTTCTTCCGGTTGGTTATCCTCTATTCAAAAGGCGGCCTATCAGCTGACTATAATGGCATGGATTTTGATAGTCTGATGTGAAGACATGTTTCCTGTATACCAGAGGAATAAAATCATACCAGGAGAGGTTTACCCATGAAGGAAGTGGTCATTACAGCAGCGGTCAGAACGCCTGTGGGCAAATTCGGGGGGGTGTTTCAATCCCTGGGGGCCCTGGATCTGACCATTCCGGTGATCCGGGCGCTGGTGGAAACAACCGGCATTAACGCCGGCATTGTCGAGGACGTGTTCTGGGGCTGCAACTATCAGAAAACCTACCGGGAAAACAACCTGGCCCGGGTGGCCGCGGTAAAGGCGGGTCTTCCTGTAAGCGTTGCCGGCATTACCCTTCATCGCAACTGCACGTCCTCCATGTCGGCCATCCAGATGGCCTATTACCAGATCAAATGCGGGGAGGCGGATGTGATCATGGCCGGTGGAACCGATTCCATGAGCAATGCCTCCTACACCATAGAGAAAATGCGAAACGGCGCTCGCATGGGCCACACCCAGGTCCGCGATTCCATGTGGGATTCTCTGACAGAGCTCGGCATTGGCCCGGCCATGGGCATTACTGCTGAAAATCTGGCGGAGAAATATGACATCAGCCGCCAGGCCCAGGATGAGCTGGCCCTGACCAGTCATCAGCGGGCAGTGGCAGCCATTGATCAGGGTAGGTTCAAAGATGAAATCCTGCCCCTGGAGGTTAAAGCCGGAAAAGAGACCCGTACGGTGGACACGGACGAACACCCCCGCAGGGACGTGTCCATGGAAGGCTTTGCCAGGCTCAAGCCGGCGTTTAAACCCGACGGTACGGTGACGGCCGGAAATGCCTCTGGGATCAACGACGGTGCCGCGGCAATGCTTCTGATGTCTGCGGAAAAAGCCAGAGAACTCAACCTGCCGGTGCTGGCGGTGGTTTCCTCTGCTGCCACTGTCGGCGTGGATCCGGATATCATGGGCATCGGACCTGTTGAGGCCATTCCAAAGGCCCTGAAAAAAGCCGGGTTTTCCATTGCCGACATTGAGCTTTTTGAGATCAACGAGGCCTTTGCCGCCCAGTATCTGGCCTGTGAAAAGGCCCTTGAGCTCAACCGGGACATCACCAATGTCAATGGCAGCGGCATCAGCCTCGGCCATCCCGTGGGCGCCACGGGCGCCCGGATTACCACCACACTGCTTTTTGAAATGAAACGCCGCAATCTCAGTAAAGGTGTTGCCTCCCTTTGCGCCGGCGGCGGAATGGGGACCGCCCTGGTTGCTGAGCGGGCATAACCGTTTTGACTTTATAGACAAAGAAAGAACAAAAATCATGGCCCAGATTCTTGCAGACCGCAGAGATATCGATTTTGTGCTCTATGAGCAGTTTGATGCAGAGCAGTTGACCCGCTTTCACAAGTTTGCCGATCAGAACAAAAAACTTTTCGACATGCTCATCACAGAGGCCCGCAACCTTGCCGTCAAAGAGATTCTGCCCACAAATGCGTTAGGCGATGAGCAGGGCGTTGTTTTTGAAAACGGGCAAGTGCGGGTGCCGGAATGCTTTCACCGTCCTTTCCGCCTGCTGCTCGACGGGGAATGGACTTCGATGATCGAAAGCCCGGAATACGGCGGCCAGGGCATTCCCAACATGATCAACACCGCTGTGCTGGAATATATCTGGGGCGCCAACTACTGCCTGGCCAATTACGGCATGATGGGACACGGCACCGGAAAGATGATCGAGCTGTTTGGCACACCCGAACAAAAGGCTCTTTTTGTCAAAAAGCTCTACAAGGGCCAGTGGGGCGGCACCATGCTGCTGACCGAACCCGAGGCCGGATCCGATGTGGGTGCACTGACCACATCAGCGCGCAAAAACGCTGACGGCACCTACTCGATTACCGGAAACAAGATATTTATCACCAACGGCGAACATGATCTCACCGAAAATATCATCCATCCGGTCCTGGCCCGGGTGGAGGGAGCGCCTGCGGGCACCCGGGGGATTTCCATTTTCATTGTGCCAAAGATCCGGGTCAATGCGGACGGCTCGCCCGGGGAGCCAAATGATGTGGTCTGCACCGGGGTGGAAAAAAAGATGGGTATCCACGCCAGCGCCACCTGCAGCATCGCACTTGGCCAGAAAGGACAGTGCCGGGGCCTTTTGCTTGGCGAGGAAAACCAGGGCATGCCCATTATGTTTCACATGATGAATGAGGCACGCTTAAACGTGGGTTTTCAGGGATTTACCTATGCCTCTGTGGCGTATTTGTATGCAGCCAATTATGCCAAACAGCGCATCCAGGGAAGAGACATTGCCGCGGGAAAGGATCCCGAGGCGCCAAACGTGCCCATTGTGTCCCATCCGGATGTCCGCAGGATGCTGATGTGGATGAAAGCTCATGTGGACGGCATGCGAAGCTTTATCTACTATGTATCGCTTCTTATGGACCGCAAAAACGCCGACCCGGAAGGCAGCCGGTCTGAAACCGACCAGGATCTCATTGATTTTTTCATCCCCCTGGCAAAGGCTTACTGCAGTCAGCGCAGCTTTGACGTTTGCGCAACCGCCATGCAGGTCTACGGCGGATACGGGTATACCCGGGAATTTCCGGTGGAGCAGCTCATGCGCGACTGCCGGATCACCTCCATTTACGAGGGCACAGACGGCATTCAGGCCATGGATCTCATCGGGCGCAAACTGCGGCTCAAAAACGGGCGCTTGTTTGCCTGTTTTGTCGAAGACGTGGGAAAAACCATTTCCCGGGCAAGGGATATACCGGCTCTCACGGACCTGGCCGATGTTCTGGCCCGGGCGCTGGCCAGGCTGGAGCAGGCCGCGGGCAAAGTGTCCGGGCAGGGCTCTGCTGATCAGATCAGAACCGCCTATGCCTATGCATTTCCGTTTCTGGAGGCCACCGGTGATGTGATTGTGGCATGGATGCTGTTGTGGCGGGCCTGCGTGGCCTCGGAAAAATTGGCGGCCAAAGTGCGCAAAAAGGATAAAAACTACTATCAGGGCATGGTGCAGACGGCTGAATTTTTCATTTGCAATCTGCTGCCCCCGGCCATGGGAAAGATGGATTCCATTGTTTCGCCCGTCAGTGCGGCCATTGATATCGCTGATGACTGCTTCGGCGGATAAAAAGACCAATAAGTCCGCCGCCGCCGGCATTTTGCAGGAGAGCCCATGAAAGTTGCCACCAGCAGGGATATTTGTTTATTTGAAGTGGATGAAGACTTTGTCCTGCGGCCCAGGGTCCTGCTTAACTGCATGCAGCAGGCCGCTGCCCTGCATTCCCAACAGGCCGGGTATGCAACCCCGGATATGTTAAAGCAGCAGAAAGCCTGGGTCCTGTATCGTCTTGCATTACAGGTGCACAACCAGCCGGTTTTCGGCGCGCCCCTGGAAATCGTGACCTGGCACAAGGGCACCCGTGGGTTTCGGTCATACCGGGATTTTGAAATCTATCAGCAGGGGCGCAAAAGCGTGTCCGCCGCCAGCCTGTGGCTCTACATTGATCTTGTCCGCAAAAAAATTCTCAAGGTGCCCGGAGATGTGGCCCAAAGCTATACCGTGGAGACAGATGTTGCCCTGGATGCTGACCTGGACCGCTGGAAGCCGCCGGCCATCCATGAGCCCGACATCACACGGACAATTGCCATCCGCTCTTCGGATTATGACCCCCTGGGGCATGTCAACAATGCCCTGTACTTTGACTATCTTGAAACCCTGGCTGCACCCCTGCTGGAAAACCGCCTGAAGTTCGGCGCTATTGTCATCCAGTACAACAGGGAAATCCCCGGACAAACCCCGGAGGTCTGCGCAGCCTTGAAAAAAGGGGAAAACGGCTATATTTTTGAAATCAGATCCGCAGCAGACGTGCATGCAGCAGGCGAGTTTGTTTTGCATCCACAGAAATAAAACAATTTTACATATAGAGGTGCCACCATGATGACAGCCCGGCAATATGAAGAAAGCCTTCGAAAACTAAACCTTGTGGTCTACATGTTTGGCGAGCGCATCTCCAATCCTGTGGATCATCCCATTATCCGCCCTTCCATGAATGCGGTGGCCAAGACCTATGAACTGGCCCATCAGCCGGAACACGAAGATCTGATGACCGCAACCTCGCATTTGACCGGAAAGAAGATCAACCGGTTTACCCATATCCATCAAAGCGTTTCCGACCTGGTAAAAAAAACAAAAATGGGCCGGCTGCTCGGAGCCCACACCGGCTGCTGTTTTCAGCGGTGTGTGGGCATGGATGCCTTAAATGCCATTTCCATTGTCAGCCATGACATTGACGCCAAGTATGATACCCAATACAAAGACCGGTTTTTGAAATACCTTGAATATGTGCAGGAAAATGATCTCACCTGTGACGGGGCCATGACCGACCCGAAGGGGGACCGCTCCCTTCCGCCCCACAAGCAGCCGGACCCGGACATGTACGTGCATGTGGTAAAGGAGACCGAAGAGGGCATTGTGGTGCGCGGGGCCAAGGCTCATCAGACCGGGGCGGTCAATTCCCATGAAATCATTGTCATGCCCACCATTGCCATGCGCGAGCAAGACCGGGACTATGCGGTCTGCTTTGCCCTGCCCAGCGATGCTGAGGGCATTACCTATATCATGGGGCGCCAGTCCTGTGACACCCGAAAGACCGAGCAGACCCGGCTCGATACCGGAAATCCGGCATTCGGCGGACATGAGGCCCTGGTGATCTTCGATGATGTGTTTGTCCCCTGGGACCGGGTTTTCATGTTCCGGGAATATGAGTTTGCCGGCGTTCTCGTGGAAAAGTTTGCCGGCTATCACCGCCAGAGTTATGCCTGCAAGTCCGGGGTGGGCGATGTGCTCATCGGGGCCACCCAGACCGTGGCCGAATACAACGGCACCCAGGGAGCCTCCCATGTAAAGGACAAAATCATTGAGATGAACCATCTTAATGAAACCCTTTTCTGCGGATCTTTGTCATGCGCCGCAGAAGGCCATAGAGAACCCAGCGGCACCTACAGCGTCAACACCCTGCTGGCCAATGTGTCAAAGCAAAACGTGACCCGTTTTCCCTATGAAATCGCCAGGCTGGCCCAGGACGTGGCCGGCGGGCTCATGGTGACCCTGCCGTCGGCTGCTGATTTTGCCTCTTCGGAAACCGCCCACTGGCTGGAAAAATATTACGGTGCCAGTGCGGATGTGCCAACTGAAAACCGCCGCCGTATTCTGCGGCTTATTGAAAACCTGACTTTGGGAACCGCTGCAGTGGGTTATCTCACCGAATCCATGCACGGGGCGGGCTCACCCCAGGCTCAGCGGATCATGATTGCCCGCCAGGTGAACATGCAGCAGAAACAGCAGATGGCCAAAAGCCTCTGCGGCATTGAGGAGTAAGGGCCTTTTGGATCGGGGGTGTTATTCGGATCTTGTCATGTGGACGTTGATGTTGACGGGGGGTTGCTCGGCAGTGGCGCGGATGCCGGCGAAAAGGGTGTTAAAAAGCGTATCTGTCAGGCTTGTCAGATTTTCGGGCTTGCCCAGCAGGCTTTTTCGGGTGACCAGGTGCTCGATGCTGCCCCAGATCATGGCACGGATCACATACGGGTCCAGGTCCGGCCGGAATTCATTGCTTTCGATGCCTTCTTCCAGCACCTGGATGTAGTTTCGCGCAGAGGATTGAACAACCCGGTAGGCCTCGGTTTTTAAAAAGTTGGGATTGCCCTTTAAAATCAGCATCACCACGTTGGCGTAATCCGGATTGTCCTCGTAAAGGGCCAGGTGGCGGTGGATCAAAAAGCGCAGTTTGTTTGCGGCACCGTGTATGTAGGGCAGAATCTCGCGGTTTTTTTCCTGGTACTGCTGGATGATTTCCGCGGGAATGGCAAACAGCAGCTCTTCTTTGGATGAGAAGTATTCGTAAATGGTTGCTTCCGATACCTTGGCCTTTTTGGCGATATCGGAAATCGTGGCGGTCTGAAAACCCTTCCGGGCAAAAATGTACTCAGCGGCCTTTAAGATGGCTGCGGCTTTTTTGGGGTTTTTCAGATTTTTTTGGCTGCTTTTGGGAGTTTTGTTCGTCATTGTATACACCGGTTATTGGGTTGATCGATCTTTATTCTATCAAAATTGAAACATACTAAAATTTATTTTTAAATGTCAAGGCTTATTTTTAGTTGGATAATAAAAAACATTGTTTTTTTTAAATGGAACTATGATTTTTTCAAAAAGAGCATTGACAGACTTGGTTTTCTCCGCTAATTTTTCTTCTTATACAATCACCGCACAAGGATCGCCGACCAGGGTGGCCCTTGCTGCAGCCCGGATCCGGTAAAGACCGGATCGGTACAGAGGAAACGGGAGATGCATAAATGTCCAGTCCTTTCAGCGATGTGGTGGTAGTCGATGCCGTGCGGACCGCTTTCGGCCGTGCCGGTGAAAAGGGAATCTTCTGGAATACGCGGGCCGAAGATCTGTGCATCCCTTTGTTAAAGGCGCTTGTTGAGCGCAATAGCGGCTTTTTGCCGGACATGGTGGAAGACAGCATCTGGGGGGTCACCAACCAGGTCAAGGAACAGGGGGGGACCATCGGCCGCCTGATTCCGATTCTGGCAGACTGGGGATGGGAGATTCCGGGATGTTCCATTGATCGCATGTGCGCAAGCGGGCTGACCGCAGTGGGTTTTGCTTCCAGCCATATTGCCTGCGGCATGGCAGATTGCCTTCTGGCCGGCGGAGTGGAGCACATGGGCCATCTGCCCATGGGATTTATGCGCGATCCCCACCCGGATGCCGAGCAGATGCTGGGCGGTCCTTCAGCCTTTAACATGGGCATGACAGCGGAAAATATCCATGACCGGTTCCCGGAGTTCACCCGGCAGATGGCTGATGAATACGCTTATCACTGCCAGCGCAAAACCGATGAGGCCGTGGCTGCGGGAAAAATGGACCACATGATCGTGCCCGTTGAAGTACAGCTGCCCGACGGTACAAAAACCGTTGCAGGCAAGGATCAGCATCCCCGCCCCGAAACCACCCTGGAAGGCCTGTCCAAGCTAAAGACCCCGTTTCGGGAGCAGGGCGGCCGTGTGACAGCGGGCAATTCCTCGGGATTAAATGACGGGGCTGCCGTGGTGCTGCTCATGAGCCGGGACATGGCGGAAAAACACGGCCTTGTTGCCAAAATGCGGTGGGTGTCCACCGGTGTTGCCGGCGTGGATCCCACAATCATGGGCACCGCACCGGTCCCGGCCACTCAAAAAGCCCTGGCAAAAGCCGGGCTGACCATGGATGACATGGACATCATTGAAATCAATGAAGCCTTTGCCGTCCAGGCCCTTTACTGCCTGGACCGCCTTGGCGTGGCTGCAGATGACCCCCGTGTGAACAAGTGGGGCGGGGCCATTGCCTACGGCCATCCCCTTGCCGCTTCCGGGCCCAGGCTGGTGGCTTTCATGAAAGGCCTGTTTGCAGAAAACCCAAATGCCCGCTATGGCCTGACCACCATGTGCGTGGGCAGAGGGCAGGGCTACTCCATCATATGGGAAAACCTCAACCGGGCATCATAGGGCGTTTTTTCAACACCGGCTTCCGGATTTTTCTTCGTTTGTCTAATTCAATTAAGGATTTGCCCGAGGATTTGTTATGACGCATTTTAAAATCAACCAGAAAGACATCTTTTTCATATTAAAGGAACAGCTCGGCTACGGCAGTCTCTGCAGCCTTAAGCGTTACCGGTCATTGACCGAAGAAACTTTGGATCTGCTGGTCACAGAGGCCATCCGGTTTGCCAAAAAAGCCGTGGCCCCCTTAAACGAGATCGGCGAAGAGCAGGGCATCCGCTACGAGAAGGGACAGGTGCGCTGCCCGCCGGAGTTTGCCGAGGTTTTCCGCACATACGGACAGGACGGCTGGACAGCAGCGGCCCGGGACCCCGAGTACGGCGGCCAGGGCTTTCCCCACATGATGCGCATTGTGGTCAATGATTTCATGTACGGGGCCTGCCAGTCCTTTAACATGGCCCCGAGCCTGACCCACGGCGCCGCCCACCTGATTGAAAGCTTCGGCACCACGGATCTTAAAAAGGCTTTTGTCCCCCGGATGTATGACGGCACATTTTCCGGCACCATGTGTCTGACAGAGCCTGATGCCGGCTCCAACCTGGCCGCCACCCAGACAGTCGCGTATCCGGAAGGAGATGATTATAAAATCAAGGGCAGCAAGATTTTTATCTCCTGGGGGGAACACAACATTGCCGATAACATTGTGCACCTGGTGCTTGCCCGTATTGACGGCGCCCCTGAGGGGGTCCGCGGCATATCCCTGTTTGTTGTGCCCAAGTACCGGTTAAATGAGGACGGCAGTGTGGGAAAATTCAATGATGTGGTCTGCACGGGTATCGAGGACAAGCTGGGCCTGCACGCCTCTCCCACAGCAGCCCTGAGCTTTGGTGCAAAAGACGGGTGTGTGGGGTATTTGTGCGGCGAGCCCAACCGCGGCCTGGCCCACATGTTCCAGATGATGAATTCCGCACGGATCAATACGGGTGTGTCCGGGATGACCCTGGCCAGCACGGCCTATCAGAACGCCCTGGAATACACCCGCCAGCGGGTCCAGGGCAGGGATCCGGCCAAAAGAAAAGACGGCTATGTGTCCATTATCCATCATCCGGATGTGCGCCGGATGCTGCTGTGGATGAAGGCCTCGGTGGACGGTATGCGCTCGATGATCTATACGGCCGCCTTTTGGGCGGATCTGGCCGCTGAAGGCGAAGATGAGCAAAGCCGGCAGCATTACCAGGCCCTTACCGATTTCATGACCCCCATTGTCAAGGCCTATTGCTCGGATGCGGGTTTCCGGGTCTGCGAAACGGCCATGCAGTGCCTGGGCGGCTACGGCTACTGCCGGGATTACCCAATTGAACAGTATATGCGCGATGCCAAGATCATGAGCCTCTACGAGGGAACCAACGGGATTCAGGCCATTGATCTGATGGGCCGAAAAATGCGGATCAATGACGGGGCCATGTTTGCCGCATTTGCCAGAGAGCTGGAAAATTTTATTGATGCCCGGCGGGATCATGAGCATCTGGGCGGCCATGTGCGGGATCTGGAAAACGCCTTTGCCCGGGTGCGGGAAATGGCTGATGAAATGAGCCGCCGCAGCAAGGATGATCCCCTTCAGTGGGCTTCTTACACGTATCCGGCCCTGTTGTGCTTCGGGGATCTGGTGATGGTGTGGCGGCTTTTGGACATGGCCTGCATCGCCTGGGACCGGGCCCGGAAAAAGGGCCGGAAAAACGAGTTTTTCCGGGGCAAGGTGGCCCAGGCCACGTTTTTTGCCGACATGGTGCTGCCCCATACCATTCAGCGCGCCGGCACCTGCACGCGCCAGGGCCGGGAGATTGTCGAAATTGCCGATACGGCATTTTAATAAAGTCAACGTTTCAAGGAGCAAGTGATGTCTGATGACCGCATTGTGATCGCAAACGGCGTGCGAACGCCGGTGGGTGCATATATGGGCGGCCTGCGAACAATACAGGCCTATGATCTGGCCGCAATGGTGCTAAACGAGGCCGTGGCCAGGGCCGGCATCGAGCCGGGCCGGGTGGATGAAGTGATCATGGGACAGGCCTACCAGAACGGCGAATATGTCAATATCGCGCGCATGGCCCTGCTAAACGCCAACTGGCCTGAGGAAATTCCCGGCTTTACCATTGATCGCCGCTGCTGCACCGGGCTGGAAGTCATCCGGCTGGGCGCCTCTTTGATTAAAAGCGGGGATGCGGAAATTGTTGTGGCCGGGGGCGTGGAGAGCATGTCCAATGCCGAGTTTTACCTGCCCGGGGATATCAAGTGGGGAATCGGCGGACAAAAGGGAATGCCCCGGGGCCATGGGGATATGTCCATCTGGGGACTGCCGTTTTATGACAGAATCCAGCGGGCCCGGGTTATGAGCCAGCCCGAACACCGCTACGGCAAGCTGCCCTCCATGATGTCCTGGGCTGAAACCGCTGCTGTGGAGGAAGACGTAACCCGGGAGGAATGCGACCAGTGGGCCTTTGAAAGCCAGAAAAAAGCGTGCGCCGCCTGGGATCAGGGAAAATTCGACCAGGAGGTGATTGCCGTCTCTGTCCCTCAGAAAAAGGGAGACCCTGTGGTGGTTGACAAAGATGAAACCCCGCGCAGGGATACAAGCATGGAAAAGCTGGCCCGGCTCACCCCGGTGCTCGGGGGGGTGTGCACGGCCGGCAATTCCTCGAGTGAAAACGACGGTGCTGCGGCTGTGGTGCTCATGTCTGAAAAAAAGGCCAGGGAACTGGGAGTTGAGCCCTTTGCTGCAGTCAAATCCGTTGCTGCGGCCGGAGCCGATCCCACCCGTACCCATCTGACGGTCAATGCCGCGGTGAAAAAAGCCATGGGCCTGGCCGGTGCCCGGTTAGAGGACATGGAACTCATCGAGATTCAGGAAGCCTTTGCCGCTCAGGTGCTTGCGGATTTAAAGGATATGGGTGTTTCTCCCGATGATTACGGCAAGGTCAACGTCAACGGCTCGGGCATTTCCCTGGGCCATCCCATCGGCGCCACCGGCGTGCGGGTTCTGGTGACCCTGATGCACGAAATGCGCAGAACCGGTGCCAAAACCGGCCTGGAGTGCATCTGCGGGGGCGGCGGTCTGGGCATTGCCGCAATATTTGAAAGAAGTCAATTTTGATGGCGCCGTAAAAGTCAAATATCTGCGTTACGCGCAATTTTTCAGAATTTCACGTACGGATAACTACGCTGCATTCTTCGAAATTGCGCAAGCCTTGATCTTGAACTTTTACTGCGCCATCTGAAATCAGACTTTTTGCGGTGCCATCTATTATAGAAGGAGATTTCTGCATGCAATTTGAACTTTCCAAAGAACATAAAATGCTGCAAAAAGCCGTACGGGAATTTGCAGACAAGAAAATCGCCCCCAATGCCGACCAGTGGGATGCGGACAACTACCTGCCGGTCAAAGAGGCCATCAAGCCCATGGCTGAACTGGGCTTTATCGGCACCGTGATTCCGGAGGAATACGGCGGCGAGGACGCCGGCTGGATGGCCGCGGCCATCATCACCGAGGAAATCGCCCGGGCTTCGAGTTCCCTGCGGGTCCAGATCAATCTCATCGGGATCGGATGCGCCTACCCCATTTATCTTTACGGCACAGAGGCGGCCAGAAAAAAGTATGTCCCAAAACTGTGCGCCGGAGAGATGCTGGGCGCCTTTGGCATCACCGAACCCAATGCGGGATCTGATGTCATGTCCATGGAGACAGTGGCCGAGGACAAGGGGGATCATTTTGTGTTAAACGGCTCCAAGACCTGGATTTCCAATGCCAACCAGGCTGATGTGGCCGTGATTTACTGCTATACCGACCAGGAGGCCAAGACCAAGGGCCTGTCCGCACTGGCCGTGGAACTCAAGAATTTTCCGGGCATCACCACCTCGGATATTGACAAGCTGGGGTCTCACTCCTCGCCCACGGGGGAAATTTTTTTCAACAACACCCCCGTTCCCAAGGAGAACCTGCTGGGCCAGCCCGGTGACGGGGCCAAAATCGTTTTCAGCTCCCTTGCCAACACAAGGCTGTCTGCGGCGGCCGGTGCCGTGGGATGTGCCCGGGCATGCTATGAAATGGCCTTGAAATACTGCAACCAGCGCGTTCAGTTCGGCCAGCAGATCGGCAAGTTTCAGATGAACCAGGAACTGATCGCAAAGATGGCAACCGATATCGAGGCCGCACGCCTGCTGGTATACAAGGCTGCCTGGCAGAAGGACCAGGGCAAGCTCAACAACGGCTTTGAAGTGGCCCAGGCCAAGTACATGGCCGGAGAGGTGGCCATGCGGTGCGCGGAATCCACCATGCGCATCATGGGCGCTTACGGGTATTCCACGGAGTACTCCCTGGCCCGGTATTACCGGGATATCCCCACCTATGTGCTGGTTGAGGGATCAGCCAATATCTGCAAGCACATTATCGCCATGGATCGTCTGGGATACCGGAAAGCCAACCGGTAGTCCCAAAGGTGTTATAAACGGGCAGGGCGGTCCTGCAGACTGAAAGCCGCGCCTGCGGAGGGCAGTGCTTTTTCGGCCCTTGCCTGCCCCATCATAAACCCAAAGGAGGGGAGCAAGATGCGAAGATGGAAGCCTTTTCCATGGATTTTCGTGACAGCAATGCTGGCAATGGGGCTGTTTGCTTCCGGCGCCTGGGCCGGGGAAGTGGTCATCGGGTTTACCGGCCCGCTGAGCGGACCGGCCGCCCAGTACGGACGCGACAATGTGGCAGGCCTGGAAATGGCCATCAAGGATATCAACGAGGCCGGCGGAATCACGGTGGACGGTGAAAAATACAGCTTCAGACTCCAAACTTATGACGATCACATTGATCCTACCGCTGCGGTCAACAACGCCAGAAGGCTCAAATCCAGGGACGGGGCCAATGTAATCTTCAATCCCGTGTTCAATACCCTGGCACCACTGATGGAAATCAATCAAATGCGCGGCTCCGAGTTTCTGCTCATGGCCTATACAAGCACACCGGCAATTGATTTCATTGACAATAATCTGACCATTTCCATTCCTCCGCCGTTTAAGGCCTATGCATGGGCCTATGCAGACATCGCCTGGGAGAAGGGCTGGCGCAAAGGTGCCATGGTGGTGACCCTGGGCGCCTACGGAGATGAATGGCGGGAAACCTTTGCCGAGCATTGGGAGGATATCGGGGGAGAGATCGTGGCCGACAAACCGGCCAACTATTATGCGGAAACCGATTTTTCATCCCAGTTGGCCGCGGTTTTGGCCAAAAATCCGGACTTTCTGCTCATTGGCGGCCCCTCGGATACCACGGCCCTTGTCATTGAACAGGCCAGAAGCATGGGGTTTGACGGCGGGATGATCATGGTGGACCAGGCCAAGATGGATTATATCGCCAATGTCGCCTTTGACGGCGATCTTTCCCTGATGAACAACGTCATCGGCGTGGCCCGGACCCTGGATATCGCGCCCAGGCCCGTCATGGAAAAATTCCATGAGCGTTATGTCAGCAAATACGGCGGAGAGGATACCTCGGAGAACGTGTTAAACTATGCTGCCATGCGCATGGTGGCCGCGGCCATGGAAGCCGCCGGCAGCGTGGATGACCCAAAGGCCATCAAGGCGGCATTCTCCGGGATTCTGCCCATGGAGCCGGAAAAAAGCCTTGTCGCCTACATGGGCATCCGGGGTACGCGGCTTCTGGTGCCCGGCACCGTGCAGGTGATCAAAGACGGTGCGTATCAGAGGCCCAATCAGAATATCTGGTGGCCCAAAACCGAGGCGGAATACGAAAAAGTGCTGGAGAAAATACCCGAACGGGAGGTGACAAGCCGGTATCTGCCCATAGAAGAGTATATAAAGTAAAACCCATGTTCATCGCAGCAGAGATGATGTCAAAAAACAGATTTGCTTTTTATCACCGGATGGGTCCGCTCGTGGATGCATCCGGTGCAGCACGTGATCCTTTTGGCAAAGCGCCTTGCTTTTGAGCGGGGCATATGCGGAGTCAGGGGATCTTTGAGACATCTCAAACAAAAAAGAGGGGGAAGTGATGAAAAGTGTCAAGCGTTTTTCGTTGAGCCTGGTATTCGGGCTTCTGGCAGCTGTGCTGATGGTTTCAGGTGCATGGGCGGCAGAAGCGGTGATCGGATTTACCGGTCCTTTGAGCGGTCCGGGCTCCGGTTACGGACGGGATAATGTAAACGGCCTGAAAATGGCGGTCCAAGACATCAATGCAAAAGGCGGGATCATCATTGATGGTGAAAAATACACGTTTAAGCTTGAAACCTATGACGACATGATTGATCCCACCGCGGCGGTCAACAATGCCCGCCGCATGCGTTCAAGGGCAGGGGCCAGGGTGATTTTCAACCCGGTGTTCAACACCATCGCCCCGCTGATGCAGGTAAATGAGCAGCCCGGCTCCGAGTTTCTGCTCATGGCTTATTCCAGCACCCCTAAAATCGATCAGATGGACAATGATCTCACCGCATCCATTCCACCCCCGTTTACCGCATATGTAAAGGCATTCTCCGACATGGCCTGGGAAAAGGGCTGGCGCAAGGCGGCCATGGTGGTGACCCTGGGGGCTTACGGGGACGAATGGCGCGAGACCTTCAGGCATCACTGGACCGAGCTCGGCGGGGAAATCACGGCGGACAAGCCGGCCAATTATTACACGGACACGGATTTCTCCTCCCAGCTGAGCGCGGCTTTGGCAACAGATCCGGATTTCCTGCTCATCGGGGGGCCGTCGGAACCCACGGGACTGGTTATTGAACAGGCCCGGAATCTCGGGTTTGAGGGCGGATTTGTTCTCGTTGATCAGGCAAAGATGGACTATATCGCAAACGTGGTCTTTGACTGCGATCTTTCATTGATGAACAATGTTATCGGCATTGCACAGGTGCTTGATGTGCCGTCGCCCGTGGTAAAGGAATTCAATAAACGTTACCAGGAAGAATTCGGCGTTCACAACACCTTTGAGGCCATGCTCAATTACTCGGCACTCAACATTGTTTTTGACGCTATGCAAGAGGCGGGCACCGTCGAGGACCCAAAAGCCATCAAGGCAGCCATGGCCAAGGTCCTGCCCCAGAGCGAAGAAAATGTTCCCACCCCTTATCTTGGAACCCGGGAAACCAAGCTCCTGGTGCCGGCAACAGCGGGTGTGATTGCAGACGGGGACTATGCCGAGGCCTATCAGTATATCTGGTGGCCCGGGGATGAAAAATCTTTTGAAAAGTATAAGGAAATGGCGCCAAGCGGAATTGAGACCCGCTGGATATCACTTGAAGGATATAATAAGTAAAAGCTGGCTTTTTTTCTTTCTGACAAACGGATGGCCGCCGGAGTTTTTTCGGCGGCCATCGGCTTGATTTGCCAACAAAGGGTGAGAGTTGATGGAACTTTTCCTGCAGCAGGTTTTCAACGGCATCATGTTCGGCAGCACCTATGCGATTGTCGCTCTGGGGCTGACCCTGGTGATGGGGATTTTAAACATCCCCAACTTTGCTCACGGCCACCTTTACATGCTGGGCGGGTATCTGCTTTACTACTTCGGCGTCACCATGGGGCTGGGCTACTGGTTCGGCTTGATATTTTCCGTGATTTGCCTTGGCCTGGTGGGTGTTCTCATGGAGCGTTTTATCTACAGGCCGTTAAACAATCAGCCCCATATCAATGCTTTTATCGCAGCCATTGGCGCGCTTTTGTTCCTCGAAGCCCTGGCCCTGGTGGTATGGGGACCCCAGGGATTGCGGGTGCCCAATCCGCATCCCCAGATCGTTCATTTTCTGGGTATGACCATAGGCATCCAGCGGCTGCTGGTTATTATGGGTGCCGTGGCCCTGATCATGGCGCTTCATTTGTTCATGAAAAAGACGATCATGGGCACAACAATCGAGGCGGTGGCCCAGAACCGTGAAGGCGCAATGCTGACCGGAATTAACGTCAACCGGGTTTCGGCCATGACTTTTGCCATTTCCGCGGCCACGGCAGCGGTGGCGGCCAGTCTGATTTCGCCGATTTTCATGCTTTCACCGGCCATGGGCGCCATCCTTGGCATGAAGGCGTTTGTCATCGTAATTCTCGGCGGCATGGGAAGCATCCCCGGCGCCATCCTGGGCGGATACATCCTGGGACTCATTGAGGCGCTGGGCGGCGGATATATTTCTGCGGCCTACAAGGACGTTTTTGCCTTCGGAGCGCTGATTCTGATTTTGTCCATCAAGCCAACCGGTTTATTCGGCAAAAGGGAGGTTTAAACTGTGTTTACAAAACCCGTTCACACCCGGCTTCTTTACGCAGCCATACTCATCGCAGCCCTGGCTTTACCCTGGTATGTCCCGGATGCCTATATTTTTCAGATCGTGACCATGAGCCTGATTTTTGCCATTGCCGTATCGGCCATGAACCTCATCATCGGGTTTACGGGTCAGGCATCCCTGGCCCACGGAGCGTTTTTCGGCATAGGCGCCTACGGGGTGGCCATCATGACCAAGGCCGGCATCTCCTTCTGGCTTGCGCTTCCGGCCGCCGCCCTGATTGCCGCTTTCATTGGTTTTTTTGTGGGACTGCCCTCCCTGCGGACCCGGGGCTCTTATTTTGCCATTGTCACCCTTTGTTTCGGGGTGATTCTGTGGATTGTGGCCGGCAACTGGATTGAGCTGACAGGCGGCCACAACGGGATTTTCGGCATACCCAGGCCATCTCCCATACCCGTGCCCGTTGTCGGCCCCATTGAATTTTTCACCCAGACACCCTTGTATTACCTGGCACTGGCCGCGCTCCTGCTGACAATCTTTGTTCTTCGCCGGCTTGTTTTCTCTGTTTTCGGGTTGAGCCTGATGGCTGTGCGCAATAATGAGCCCCTGGCCGATGCCGTGGGCATCAATCCCTTTGCCACCAAGCTGATTTCCTTTGTGATCGCCAATTTTATCGCCGGCCTGGCCGGCGGCATGTATGCCGCCATTATCGGTGCGGTCAGCCCGAGCGCTGCCGGTTATATGATGACTTTTAATTTTTTGATTTATTTGATTCTCGGCGGTATGGCCACTTTGAGCGGGCCTGTTGTGGGCGCCTTTGCCATTCCCATTATCATGGAATTCATGCAGTTTCTGGGGGATTTTCGAATGCTGATTTTCGGTGCTTTGCTGGTTTTTGTGATTATTTATTTTCCCCAGGGGTTTGTGGGCGGTCTGCGTCAGTTGAACCAAAAAGTCGCCGCCTGGCGTCAACAATAAATATCAGGAGTGGACATGCTTCGTGTTGAATCTCTGACCAAGCGTTTTGAGGGCCTGGTTGCCGTCCAGGACCTGAATTTTGAAATCATCAAGGGTGAAATTCTGGCGATCATCGGCCCTAACGGGGCCGGAAAATCAACGGTTTTCAATCTGATCACCGGAACCCTGCCACCTACTTCCGGAAATGTGTTTATCCACGAACAGGACATCACCGGTCTGAGACCTTATAAAATCGCCGGCAAAGGGGTTGCCAGAACTTTTCAGACCACCAGCCTTTTTGACCAGCTCAGGGTGATCGACAATCTCATGATTGCCTATAAGTGGCGCACCCGGCTGGGTTTCTGGAATACCCTTTTACATACCCGGGCATGGAAACACGATCAGGCCGAAGCCTATCAGAAGTCCATGGAAACCCTTGAGTTTTTGGGTCTGGAGGAAAAAAGCGATCAGTTCGTGCCGGTATTGTCCCAGGAGGAACAAAAGCGCCTGGCAATGGGTATCGCCCTGGTCAGCCAGCCGCAGATTCTTTTGCTCGACGAGCCCACAGGCGGTTTGATTCAGGAGGAAACCGACCGGATAACGGATCTGATCAACAAGATCCGGGATCACGGCACCACAGTCTGTATCATCGAGCACAAGATGCAGATGATCATGGGCATGGCTGACCGCATTGTTGTTTTAAATTACGGCAAAAAAATCGCCGAGGGAACGCCTGACCATGTGAAATCGGATCAGGCAGTGATCACGGCCTACCTGGGAGGGGAAGTCAAATAATGCTGAAGCTCAAACAGGTGCATACGCAAATCAGTGGACTCCACATTATCCATGATGTCTCCCTGGAAATCAAGCGGGGGGAATTCGTGGCATTGCTGGGCAACAACGGCGCAGGCAAAACCACCCTGTTTCGGACCATTGCCGGGGTGTTAAAGCCCGGCTCCGGAGCCGTTGAGTTCAACGGGATTCCCATCTATCAGATGCCGGTGCATAAAATTGTGGATCTGGGCCTGGTGCTGTGTCCCCAGGGACGCCAGTTGTTTCCCCAGCTATCCGTGCAAAAAAATCTCATGATGGGGGCCTATCCCCTGCGCAAAGACAAAATCCGGATTCAGAAAAACCTGGATCGCGTCTATGAGCTGTTTCCGGTGTTAAAGGAACGCAGCCATCAGCAGGCCGGTACGTTCAGCGGCGGTGAGCAGCAGATGCTGGCCATTGCCCGGGCGCTGATGAGCGAACCCCAGATGCTGCTTCTCGATGAACCGTCAGTGGGGCTGGCGCCCTTGATTGTGCAGCAGATGGCGGAAGTGATTTCCAATATCAACCATGAAATGGATACCACCATTTTTCTCTCCGAGCAGAACGCCAACATGGCGCTGAATATCACGGACCGGGGATATGTGCTGGAAAGCGGGGTTTGTGTGCTGGAAGGCGAATGTGAACAGCTCAAAAACGATGAAATGGTGAGAAAAGCATATATCGGTGCCTGACAGGGTTGATCTGTTTTCGGCAATGGTATATATAATCCGTGGAAAAGGCAATCCTCCACATATATTGATTCCAGCAGCGAGGTTGATCATGAAAATAATGCTTTGTTACACCGGCTCCCGGTCTTCTCACTCCGCCTTAAAGGAAACCGTTAAAAGGGCCAGGGCCATGGATGCCCAGGTTTACCTGGTGGCATCCATGGAAAAGGGAACAGAAGATGAGCAGAAAACAATCGGACAGCTTGAGGCGGCCTTAAAGGATGCCGAAGAGCAGTTGAAAAAAGAGAATATTGCGTGTGAAACCCATCTTCTGGTGCGGGGCATGACCCCGGAGGAGGACCTGCTGGCATATGCCAGGGAACAAAACGTGGATGAAATCGTCATCGGCATCCGCAAGCGATCCAGGATGGGAAAACTTCTGTTTGGTTCCACAGCCCAGTTTTTGATTTTAAATGCCCATTGCCCGGTTTTGACTGTAAAGTAAATCGGTCGGGTCCTCTGCCCGGGAACAATCTTACCGCCCTGTGCCGCTCCCGACTCCCCAAAAGGGCGGCAGGGCGGATCTGCCGCATCGTTTTGCCTATATTTTGACTTCCAGATGCCGTTTTTTGATTTTTTCCAGCAGGGTGGTGCGCTTCATGTTGAGCAGGCGGGCCGCCTCTTTTTTATTTCCCTCGGCCATGCGAAGCGCCTTGAGGATAAGCTGGTTTTCAAATTCCTGTGTCATGGCATGAAAATCAAGATCTTCACTGATATTGTTTTGTTTTTCCGCCTCTGAGTTGTCCGCAGGGTCGCCTAAGTCCTGGAATCTCTGGGGCAGGGAGGCCACATCAACCGTGTCTCCCCCGTGGAGGATGCACATGCGCTGAACCAGGTTCTGCAGTTCCCGGACATTTCCGGGCCAATCATAGGCTTTCAGCCGCTGCAGGGCCTGGTCCGTGAATCCGAGAGGGACATTTTTCCTGCCCCGATTGTACATGAGCAGAAATTTCTGCACCAGGTGCGGGATGTCTTCGGTGCGCTTGCGCAGCGGCGGCAGGGTAATGGGCACGACGCTTAACCGGTAATACAAATCTTCGCGAAATATGCCGTCAGCTACAGCCTGCTCAAGGTTTCGGTTGGTTGCGGCAATTACCCGCACGTCAATCTGGGTGGTTTTTACCGATCCCACAGCCTCAAAATTCTGCTCCTGGAGGACCCGGAGCAGCTTTGCCTGCAGGTTGGCTTTCATATCCCCGATTTCATCAAGAAACAGCGTCCCCTTATCCGCGTGCGCCAGCCGGCCTTTTTTGGCCCGGTTGGCGCCGGTAAAAGCCCCTTTTTCATATCCGAACAATTCGCTTTCCAGCAGTTCCTCGGGAATGGCCGCGCAATTTAGGGGGACAAAGTTATATTTATTGCGCTCCGGTGTCAGATCATGAATGGCCCGGGCCACCAGTTCCTTTCCGGTGCCGCTTTCGCCTTTGAGCAAGACATTGCCTTCGCTGTTGCCGGCAATGCGTTCGATAATCTCAAAGAGTTTTTTCATGGGCCGGGATTCGCCGATGATACCGGCGAATCCGTCGCTTTTGCGCAGGCGCGGTTTGTGCTGAAGGCTTTGGGCCAGCAGTTTCTGGTATTCCAGGGCGTTTTTTACCACTTCCAGGATTTCCTGCTGGTAAATGGGCGTGTGAATATAAAAGTATGCCCCGGCCTGCAAGGATTCCACGACATGCTGACGGCCCCCGGGCGGCATGACCACTATGGGAACCATTGCCGGGTTGATGGCAATGCCTTTTCGGATGAGGTCCAGTCCCGACTTGTCCGGAAAGAACAGATCCGTGACCAGAAGTTCCACCGGTCTGTTGTTGTTGATAAATTCCAGGGCCTCTGTCGAGTTTTTGGCTTGAAAAATACTGGCTTCAGTCTGCTCTTTGAAAAAAGCGGCCACTTCACTGGCCGCATTGTCTCCCGGTTCAACCACCAGGACGGAAATATTTTTGAGCATGTTTCACCCTTGTTCAAACAGGCGGTTTATTAAATGGGTGTCAGTTGGAAACTGCTTGAAAACAGGAAATATAATACATTTCATGTCAAAATACTGACATGGTGGGGGCAATGTCAAGAATTCTTTTGTTTCATTTGGCTTATGAACAGCCGCAAACAATTTGCCTTCGTATTATTCTGTTTGATTACAAAATGTTGTCGTCTTTTTGCAAATCTGGCCTCAGTTTTGCATATATGCCCTCCAGGAGGCGTATATGAACCAGATTTTTCGGGCGGTCGGTATTGCATGCATATTATTTGTTTTGACAACAGGGCTGTGTCTGGCCGGCAGTGCCAGTTTGCTGGGTATGTCCTATGATCGGCAGGAAAATGTGAATCAGGTGGATCTTGTTTTTGACAGGATCCCGGAAATCCATGTCAGCCGTTCCGGGCAGCGTGTACGGGTGGAAATGGAAAATACCCGGATTTCCGATTCGGTTCGAAAAATTGCCGGCAAGGACTTGGCTCCGCCTTTGGTAAGGATCAAGCTCAATTCCGAAGGAGCAAAAAGTATAGTGGATTTCTATTTTCGGCAGATACCCCGTTCCGTGGATATCACCAGGGATAAAGCCAGCGCCAGGCTGACGGTCAATGTGTTCTGGGACCGGCAGCAGGCCGGCAGCCGGCCGGCAATTCAGGATCAGCGGGTGGGCCGGCTTCACCCGATTCGCCACGGGGCTGCGGCCCGGCAGATGATTTCTTCGGATTATACAGGTCAATGGACCGAATTTTTTGCCCGGTTTGAATGGCCGCCGCAATGGGATCTGCCGCTAAACTTTTCTCTTCCCCCGTTTCCCGGACCCCTGGTTCTGGAAAACCGGGCTTTTCTGCCGGATGCACTCGTGGAACTGGTCAACGGCGGAATGTGGCAGGCTGTGGAAAACAAGACAGCAGAACTGCTCGACGGCGATATCGGCGGCCGGCAGGCGGATTTGTACCAGCTGGTGCTGGCTGAATCCCTGATTCGGCAAAACCGGAATCAAAAGGCCTTGTCGGTGCTGGAAAATATGGAGCCGGGTGCTGAAAGGCCTCAGATTCGGGCCTGGCAGATTTATTTTCAGGTCCGTGCGACAGCCGGGATGGGGGAGTATTACCGGGCCGCCCGCATTGCCGAAACCCAAAGGAAAACGGTTTTGCAGGAAACTCCCGCAGCCGGCTGGTTTGCCATTCTGGACGCTGAAATGGATTTGGCCATGGGAGAGCCGGAGCCGGCACTTGACGCGTTGGAACAAGATCTGGTTTATTCCGGGGCCGCCGCTGGCATTGCTTGGCTTCGCAAGGGCGATGTCCGGTATGATCTCGGGGATATGGAGGCCGCATCGGATTCCTATGATCAGGCTGTTTCTGAGCTGCGCCTTGTGCAGCAATACCCTGGTTCTCTTGCCAGGTATACCTCGCTGCTTTACCGAAAGCAGCAATATGACACCGCCTATCGCCACTGGTTTCTGCTGTCTGAAATACTTGCCAAAAGAGCTCCCGCGCACAAGCCCCTGGCCGACTACTGGGCGGCCATGGCCCTGTTTCATTCAGGCGAGCCCAACCGGGCGCGGCTGATGCTCTGGGAAATCGAGGAAAACGCCGGAGATTCAGAGGCCGCACTCCGGGCAAGGCTGAAATTAATGGATCTGGATGTGATGGAAAAGCCGTATCCGGATTTCGACGCCCTGCTGCCGCGATATGATTCGATCATTGAGGCCGGCGATAAACGACAGATCCGGGAGGAAGCTTTTTTCAAGCAAATTCTGGCCTGCCATCTGGGCGGAAATGAGCTTGCGGCTGTCCGGCAGCTGGGTCGGTTTTTTGACGATTACTGGGCCGGAGAATTGCTGGCTGAAGCCCAGGCCCTGTTTGTGGAAATTTTTCCGGATGCCATAGGCGCCATGCTAAAGCAGGAAGCTTATTTCGAGGCGCTCACCCTGGTTTCCAAGCATCGGGATCTGCTCGCACAAGCCCCGATCACTTACGGATTTTTATATGACCTGGCGGAAAGTTACACCCGCTCCGGGCTTCTGGACCAGGCAGCCACCACCTACCGCTATCTGATGGATTTTGAAAAGGACGAAAAAAAACAGGCCCGGATCTTTCTGCCCCTGATACGGACCTGTGATCAGCAGGGCAACCATGGCCAGGTGATGCGTTATGCCCCGGATTACTTAAACCGGTTTCCGGACGGCTCTGATCGCAGGGAGGTGTTTTACTATTATGTCCGGGCGCTGGCCAAAACCGGCCAATCCCGGGAGGCGTCACGAATGCTGAGGGAAAACAAGCGGCCTGTTCATGAAAAAACCGATCTCCTGGCGGGAGAGCTTTTTTTTGAACAAAAGAAATACAGGCTGGCTGCATGTTATCTGGGCCGGGCTTCGGCCATGGCCGGGCAAAGCGGTTTGCCGGAAACGGATTTGAAACGGGCTGAAGCCTTGTTTTATCGCGATAAATGGCGGCAGGCCGCATCAGTTTATGAATCCCTTCTTGATGTGGATGAATACAGGGGACAATCGGCATACCGATTGATCCGGACTTATCTGAACATGGGAAACCGGGATAAGGCCCTTAATCTTTACCGGCAAATGTCCGAAATGGAAATAGAAGAGTCCTGGCTGGCCCTGTCAGCCCAGGAAATCGAGATTGAGAACCGGATGAACTAGGGAGGTATTATGTCAGTCAACGGCATTTTTGACAGCAATATCCAACTGCTCGATCAGGCGCTTTCATTGAGAATCCGCAAGCATGAAGCCATCTCCGCCAATATTGCAAATGCCGAAACGCCCGGTTATGCACGCCTGCGCATGGATTTTGAAGATGCCATGGCCGCGGCTGCCGGCAGATCGGATGACACGCAGGCGGTCACCCATCCCGGGCATATGCAGGCCGGCGCAGGCCAGGCCGAGGGGCTTGTTTATCGTCAGCAGGACCCAAACGTCATAGGAGATGGCAACAATGTGGTGATGGAGCAGGAAATGATGGATCTGGCCGAAAACCAGATCCGGTACGAGGCAGCCATTCAGATGCTGAACAAAAAATTCAGCATGCTGAAATTTGTGATTCAGGAAAGAGCATAAACCCAAGGAGAAATGCAATGGATATTTTCGGCGCCATGGACATCGGTTATTCGGCTTTGCGGGCCCAGACCCTGCGGTTGAACGTCATCGGCAGCAATCTGGCCAATATGGAGACCACCCGTACCCCGGAAGGCGGCGCTTACCGCAAAAAATCCGTGGTTTTTACAAGCGAGCAAAACAGCTTTGCCCGGGAGCTTGAAAACAGCAGCCAACAGCAGGCCCGGGGGGTGCGGGTAGAGCGGATCATGACCCACCAGGGAGAAGGCAAAATGGTCTATGAACCTTCTCATCCGGATGCAAATGAGGAAGGCTACGTGGAAAAGCCCGATATCAGCCTGGTGGAGCAGATGACAGACATGATGAAGGCCAGGGGAAGTTATGAAGCCAACGTGACTTCCATAAAGGCGGCCCAGCGCATGGCCATGAAGGCACTGGAAATCGGGAGGTAGAAGCAATGGCAGACTCCGTTATGGCAGCTGCGGGCAGTATATCTGCAAACCCCGGGACCAGTGCGGCGCAGAAAGCAGATGCCGCCGGGCCGGAAGGCGGTTTTGAAAAAATGTTAAACGAGACAGCGCAAAACCTGAAAAAGGCGGATCAGGCAATTCTGGAGGCCAACACCGGCGGTCCCACCGACCTTCATGATGTCATGATCGCCATGGAAAAAGCCGATATTTCACTGCGTCTTGCAGTGCAGGTGCGCAACAAGGCTGTGGATGCTTATCAGGAAATAATGCGCATGCAGGTATAGGACGGCCTTGTTTTTGCATAGGGTCTTAACCGGGGATCATGCATTGAATACATCAAGAGATTGCGCGGGCCGATCTGATTTACTGCACTTGCAATACGGGATAAAAAGCAATGGAAGAAACAAAGCCTTATCAAAAATTCATGGAAAACATCCGCAACTGGCCCCTTTCCAGAAAGCTGTCTTTGGCCGGTGTCGGCCTGCTGTCCCTGATCTTGTTCGGGGTGCTGATTTTCCAGGCCGGCAAGGCTGATTTCCGGCCTTTGTATACGGATCTGCCCCGCCAGGAGGCCGCCTCGGTAACCCAATGGCTCAAGGAGGAAGGGGTTGCCTACCGGCTGGAAAACAGCGGCCGATCCATTCACGTGCCGGCCGATCTTGTGTATGAAACCCGCCTGAACCTGGCCGGCCAGGGACTTCCCCGGCAGGGGGGAGTGGGATTTGAGATTTTTGACAAGCAGGATTTCGGGGTCACCAAATTTACCCAGAAAGTCAATTTCCAGCGGGCCATGCAGGGCGAACTGGCCCGGACCATTGCGGCCATGGAACCTGTGAAATCGGCCCGGGTACATCTGGTGCTGCCCGAGGATCGTCTGCTCCGGGAGCAGCAAAAGCCCGCCAAGGCATCGGTGGTCCTGGATATAGAGCCGGGCCGGAGCCTGGATGCCACCCAGACCCGGTCGATTGTTCATTTGGTTTCCGGCAGTATCGAGGGGCTGGATAAAAACCATGTCACGGTACTCGATACCGGGGGGCGGCTTTTGAGCGAAAACCGCGCCGATGATCCCGGCCTGGTAATGCTGCCGGACAAGCTGAAATTTAAAAATACCCTTGAAAGCCGGCTGGAACAAAGGGTGCAGTCACTTCTGGACCGGGCCCTGGGCCGCGGCAATTCCCAGGTTCGCGTAACCGCAGGCCTGGATTTTACCAGGGAAGACATTACCACCGAGGAATACGACCCGGACAGCCTTGTGCCCAGAAGCGAGAAAATCACTGAAAGCCGATCCGGACGAGAGCAGGGCGGCGGGGTTCCGGGGGCGGAATCCAACCTGGGAGACAACCAGGAAGCCGGCGGCAATATGATGACCGAGTCCAGAAATTCCGAGGTGATCAATTACGAAATCAGCAAGACAGTCAAGCAGATTCAACGTCCGGTGGGCGATATCAAGCAGATTTCGGCAGCAGTGCTGGTGGCCGACACTTTTGATCCCGCAGCCAACAACGGCGAGGGTCAATGGGTGCCCATGGCCCCTGAAAAGCGCGATTCCATCCGAACAATGGTGTCATCCGCCCTGGGTCTGGACGCCGAGCGGGGCGATCGTGTGGAGGTGGTTTCCATGCCGTTTCAAAAGGAAACGGCAGAAGCCGGAACCCGGGAGACATCGCCGGGTCTGCGTGATTATCTGCCTTATGCCAAGTACATCCTGCTGCTGATTTGCGCGCTTCTGATTTATCTGGCACTGGTGCGGCCCATGATCCGGACCCTGCGGGGGCAGGCCGTAGCCCGGCAACCGCAATATGCGACTGAGCTGCCGGATGCATACGGCCATCAGCAGACAAAGGCGCTGGATGCCCCCGCAGCGCTGCGGGGAGAGCTGGACAGTTTTTCCGTAACACCGGCCCAGGTGGTCAAGGCCTGGCTCAAGGAGGGGTAAGCAGCAATGAGCAAGGATTTTTCAAAAATGAGCGGAGCTGAAAAAGCAGCCTACCTGCTGCTTTGTCTCGGCGAGGATACAACTTCTGAAGTGTTTAAGGAATTAAAGGATGACGAGGTCCGCTGGATCAGCAGTTACATGAAAAACGTCGATCACGTGCCCGCGGATCTGGCCAAACAGGTGGTGGATCAATACCGCAAAACCCAGCAGGAATATGCCGGCCTGTTTGTGGACGGCGGAGAGTTTATCAGCAACGCCCTGGCCTCCACCGGCGATGCCAAGCGGGTGGAGTCTTTGATGGAGGATTTGAATTCGGGTTTTGACGGCAAGCCCCTGGAAACCATTTCCATGATGGAGCCCCGGATGGTGGCCGACCTGTTGAAAAACGAACACCCCCAGACCGTGGCCCTGATCCTGTCAACCCAAAAGGCCGAGCATACCGGCAATGTTTTGCAATATCTGCCCGAGGAACTACGCTCTGATGTGGTTTATCGGATCGCACGGATTGAAAAGGTTTCTCCGGAAGTCATTCAGCAGATTGAAGAAGCACTGCAAAGGGAGATCGGCGGGTTTGTTAAAAAGGATCAGCATCACGTGGGGGGTGTGGATAAAGTTGTCGAAATTTTGACACGGATGGAGAAGAACCTGGAGCAGCAGATTTTATCCGGCATTGAGGAAGTTGACGCGGAAACCGCGGAAACCATCCGCAATTCCCTGGTGACCTTTGAGGATCTGAGCAATATTGACAACCGTGGCATGCAGAAAATTCTGCGTGAGGTTAAGAATGAAACCCTCACCCTGGCGTTGAAAACCTCGCCTGAAGGTATCAAGGAAAAGATCTACCATAACATCAGTGAACGGGCGGCTGAAATTATCGCAGAAGATCTGGAAGCCCTGGGTCCGGTGCGGCTCTCAGACGTGGAGCGGGCCCAGCAGAGCATTGTCAAAATCGCCCTGCGGCTCGAAGAGGAAGGTCAGCTGGTCTTGCCGGGGAAAGGACAGGAAGCCCTTGTCTAAAATATTTCATGCAGGAAGTGATGTTGCGTGTCAGCCGGTTCGTTTTGCCGACCTGGAACAGGCCGGGGGCATGGGGGACGGCCTTTTTGTTCCCCTGTGGCCCGCAGCCGGAGCATCGGGTAAAAGTGAAGCCAATGCCGGCGATGCCATACAGGCCGAAAAACCGGGAGGGGATCAAGGTTCGGCCATGCCCGAAACAGCCCGTGAATTGTCTGAATCCGAGGAGGTCAAGAAACCGGAGCCTGCCGTTGATCTGGAGGCGGTAAAAAAGGAAGCCTATACCCGGGGCAAAAAAGAGGGCCGGGCCGAAGCGGAAAAAAATTTGCACACAAGCGCACAGGCACTTGCCGAAGCCCTGGAGCAGATCAGCCGGCTGCGCGAGTCTATGCTTTTAAAAAGCCGCGAAGACATGGTCCGTCTGATCATGGGTGTGGCCCGGCAGGTGATCCACAGGGAGATCTCGGAAAAAAAGGATATTATTGTCAGCACCGTTGCCGGAGCTTTGGAGGCGGCAGTGGCAGATGATGAATATTATATCCGGGTGCATCCCGATGATCTGGAAATGGTCAAAGACCATGAACCTCTTTTTCTGGCGGCCATGAAGGGGTTGCGCAACATCTATTTCATTTCTGACGAAAATATCTCCCCTGGCGGGTGTAAGGCCGAATCCCGGGGCGGGGATGTGGATGCCACCATCGAGTCCCAGCTCGGGGAAATTGAGCAGCATCTCAAAAGGGCGATTGTTTGATCATGGATGGTGTGGTCGACTCCCTTAAGCAGTTTAATCCCATGCGGGTACGGGGAAAAGTCACCCGGATAGTGGGCATGGTCATTGAAGGCCATTGCCCCAGTGCGACCATTGGCTCATTGTGCGAGATCATGCCCCTCAACGGCGGACAGTCCATATGGGCCGAGGTGGTTGGGTTCAGGGATCAGTCGGCCCTTCTCATGCCCCTGGGGGAAATGCACGGTCTGGGTTCGGGCAGTCTGATCCGGGTCATGGATGCAAGCGCTCATATCCAGGTGGGACCGGATATGCTCGGCCGGGTGGTCGATGCCATGGCCAACCCTGTGGACGGCAAAGGGGTCATTGAATATACGGATTATCGCCGGCTCTACCAGTCTCCGCCGAGTCCCATGGAACGAAGCCCCATTAATGACCCCCTGGACCTGGGGGTCCGGAGCATCAATGGTCTGCTGACCTGCGGCACAGGCCAGAGAATGGGAATCATGGCCGGCTCGGGCGTGGGCAAAAGCGTTCTGCTCGGAATGATGGCCCGCAACACCCGGGCGGATGTCAATGTGATTGCCTTAATCGGTGAACGGGGCCGGGAAGTCCGGGAGTTTATCGAAGATGACCTGGGCGAAGACGGGCTTGCCCGATCCGTGGTGGTGACAGCCACCTCGGACCAGTCTCCGCTTTTGCGCATGCGCGGGGCCTTTATTGCCATGTCTGTGGCGGAATATTTTTGCGCCCAGGGCAAGCACGTGCTGCTGCTGATGGATTCAGTGACCCGTTTTGCCATGGCCATGCGCGAAATCGGCCTGGCTGTGGGCGAGCCGCCCACCACCAAGGGATATACACCATCGGTGTTTTCACGCCTGCCCAAGCTGCTGGAACGCGCGGGCAATTTTTCAGACATGGGCAGTATCACGGGCCTTTTTACAGTGCTCGTGGAAGGCGACGACATGAATGAGCCCGTGGCAGACGCGGTACGCTCCATACTCGACGGCCATATTGTCCTGTCAAGGGATATCGCGGCCAGAAACCACTACCCTGCCATTGATGTGCTGCATTCCACCAGCCGGGTCATGAACCGGCTGGTGGATGAGCAGCATGCGCGACACAGCGCCCGGATCCGGGAAATTCTGGCCGTATATGCCGAGCAGGAGGACCTGATCAATATCGGCGCCTACCAGCCCGGCAGCAATCCGAAAATCGACACGGCGCTTAAATACATTGAGCCGGTAAATCATTTTCTGCGCCAGGATTTAACTGAGCAAGCCACCATGGAGCAGACCCGAAAGCAGATGAAAAAACTGTTTGAAAAGGAGACCTGATGAAATCGTTTAAACTCCAGTCCCTGCTTGATTACCGGAAACGGCTTTCCGATCAGGCACACCAGGCGGTTGTGGTTGCCATGGAGCATAAAAATGCGGTGGCCGAAGCGCGCAGGCAGGCGGAAAAGGAAAGACAGCGCCTGTGTCTGGAGCTTGAATCAGCCAAGGCCGGCAATTTTCGTATGGAAGAGGTGCTTTTGTACCAACAGTGTATCTGCGCAAAACAGGACCAGTTGCGCCGGCTTGAGGAAAAACAGGCCCGGGCCGAGGCAGCGGTGGCCGAAAAGCAGCAGAAGCTGGTAAAGGCCAGGCAGAAAAAGCGGATTCTGGAAAAGCTCAGGCAAAACCGCATCGATGCGGAAGAAAAAAACCAGGCCCGCCAGGAGCGACTGATGACAGATGAGGTGGCAATCCTGGGATTTGGAGGGGGAAAATGAAGCTCGGTCTTCAGGTGATTGTCTGTATAACGGCAGTGGCCCTGGCAGGCCTGGCTGCACCCGATGCCCGGGCCCAGGAGCCGGAGGTGATTTTTGAGTGCGAAGACATCGGCACCGAGGCCCGCAGGATGCTGGACCGGCTTCAGCAGGAGCGGAGGAAATTCGCCGAGCGGGAAAAGCAGCTTGATCGGCGCGAAAATGAATTAAAGATTTTGCAGGATGAGGTCGATAAGAAAATCGAGCGGCTAAAGACACTTCGTTCAAAACTTGATCAAATGCTGGCTGAAAAAGAGCAGACGGAAAATGAAAAAGTCAAACAGCTCAGCAAAATCTATCAGAAGCGCAATCCCGCCGGAGCGGCAGCAAGCCTGGCGGCCATGGACAAGGACCTGGCTGTATCGATTCTTTCCATGATGCGGGATAAATACGCCGGTGAGATTTTAGACAACATGGAACAGGAAACAGCCGTGGCCTACAGTACTTCACTGGGCCGGCTAAGCCCGTAAACACAAAAAAACCGGATTCTTGGACAAACAGGGATAAATCAGCATGATCTTTTCACAGCTTGGTTTAATGCATGCAAACACCGGTACCTCCCGGGATATCCTCCAGGGCCCTGGCACTGAGGGCGGCACCGGCGGCGGCCATGCCGGAAAAGATGCTCACAAGGCGGCCAATTTCTTGCAAATGCTTGTGCGGGCAGCGGGCTCAGAGGGGGGCAAGGTCCCGGAAGCCGCCGGAACCGGGGAACAATGCGAGGCGATTTCAGACCGGGGGCTGGAGGAATGGCTGGGACAGATTCTTGACTTTCTGGAAAAAAACGGGCTTTCGGCCGGCATTCTGAATTCTGCTTTTGACCGGAACGGGCGGGTTGATATGGCGGACGGCCGGAACAGTTCAGGCAATGCCCGGATTCTGGAAAATCTGCTTGTCAACGGCGGTTTGAATCAAAGCGCCGGGCAGGGCGGCGATTTAACGGCCATGTTTGAAGACGCCATGGATTCAGGGCTGGACAGTGAGATTCGCCGGATCATGGCACAAATAGCAGGCGGGCACGGCGGACAGGACAGCCGGCCTGAAACGGATCAATCCATGCGCGTGCTGCTGCAGTCCCTGGTGGACAATTTAAAGGGCGCGCAGAAAAATGCCCCGGAAGCCGGGGACCATGCGGGCAGAATCGATTCTCAGGGCGGCAGTCCGGCAATTGCAGAGCGGTCTTATCATTTGATGCCGGAGATCCAGGCAGTATTGAAAAATTCCGCTCAGGGACAGGGTGCGCCAGGCGGTACCAATGCCGGCCTGCCCCCGGATACGGCCGCGCAGGCCCTGCAGGAATTTGCAGCCAAAACCGCCCGGGGAAACGAGCTGCCCGAAGACACGAACTCCCTGCGGGTTCGGCTTCAGGCATCAGAGAAATCAGATGAATTTCAATTGATTGAAAATCCGGGAAAGACCGGACGAACCGCCCGGCCTCAACCTCAACAGGAACCCGGTTCTGATAATCTCCGGGCCATGCTCGACTCCCTTGTTTCCAACACCATGGAAAAAACCGTGGCCACGGAAAGGACGGAAAACCGTCAGAACATCTTAAAGGACGGCGGCGGCCCGGCCGGCGCGAACATGAATACGTCTGCGACGACCACCGGGATGTTCGGGCGGGCGGAAAATGCCGCCAATGTGGTTCAGCCCGGGGGAACTTCATTTGACAGCCAGGTAAAGGCAGCGGAACATCAGGTGGTCAACCAGGTTTCCGTGCGCCTGTTTACCGGTGTGCGCCAGGGATCCGGCAACATGACCATCCAGATCCACCCGCCGGAACTGGGCTCCGTAAAGGTCAGGATTGTCTCTGATCAGGGAAGCTTAAACGTTCATCTGCATCCCCAGAACCAGCAGGTGGCCGCCATTCTGGAGCGGCACCTGCCGGCCCTGCATCAGTCCCTGGCAGATCAGGGCATTGATCTTTCAGGGCTTCATGTGAGCGTGGATTCCGGCGCGGATCAGAATGCTTCCGGCTTTGAGGATCAGGAAGGGGATTTTACGGCAGATCGGAGAACTTTCAACAGTGAAGCGGAATCCGATGAAAATGCTTTGGCCCAGTCAGCGGAATCTGAGAACACGGCGGCTTACAATCAGGGTACGGGTCTGAGCCTGCGGGTATAAGTCAAGGAGGAAAAAAGCAAATGAATGCAATTGATACTCTCCAGCAGTCAGCCGGTTCTCAAGGAGCGGCTGCGGCATCCAAGGTTGCGGCCAAGGATCTGGGCAAGGACGATTTTTTAAAACTCCTGGTTTCCCAGCTGGAACATCAGGATCCGCTCAACCCCAGCGACCCCACGGAATTTACCGCCCAGCTGGCTCAGTTTAGTTCCCTGGAGCAGCTTACCAACATCGGTGAAAGCATGGAGTCCATCAATACCCTGTCTTCGGAATTCGGACGCCTGTCTGCGCTTTCGCTTATTGACCGAAATGTGGTGGTCAATGACAACGCCTTTGTTTTTGACGGCGAGCAGGCCCGGCTCGGCTTTTCCTTCCAGGATCCCGTGGAGTCGGCCACCCTTTATATCAGAAATGAAAACGGTCAGACCGTCGGCAAGGTGGACGCGCCTGCCCCGGGAACCGAAGAAAACTGGGTTACCTGGGACGGTACCAGCAGTTCGGGCCAGCCCCTTGACCCGGGGAAATATAGTTTTTCGGCTGTGGGCAAAAACGCCGATGGCGAGGAAACCGAGGGCCGGGCCCTGGTGGAAAGCCGGATTACCGGTGCGGATTTTTCCGACTCAGACCAGACCCTGCTGACCGACAACGGGCCTGTGCAGGTTTCGGAAATCACCCGGGTGCGGTAACATGACACGGGACATCCGGGCGTGTCAGGATTTTGACGCGTCCGGTCAATGAACGCAAAAGATGAATTTACCCATATAAAACAGGAGATACGACCATGAGTTTAGGCGGTGCAATGAACAGCGGCATTTCCGGGCTTCGATCCTTTTCCAGCGCCATGGGCGTGATCGGAAACAATCTGGCAAACTCCAACACCGCAGGTTTTAAGGCCAGCAGAACCCTTTTTTCGGACCTGATTCCCGACACGGTTTCCGGCTCCGGCGGCACCAGCCAGGTGGGAAGGGGCTCGGGACTGTCCACTGTGGATGATATTTTCACCCAGGGCTCCATTGAAAGCACCAGTTCCAGCCTGGACCTGGCCATCGAGGGCACCGGCTTTTTCATGGTGCGCAACCCGGATGCCCAGGCCAGCAGCTTTACCCGTTCCGGTGCCTTCCGGTTAAACGAGGAAGGCTACATGGTCAACCCCGAAGGCTATGTGGCCCAGGGCTATGAACATATCGGCGGGGGCGAGTTCCAGGACCTGGCCGGTGATATTCAGATCAATACCCGCTCCTCTGTGCCCGGAGAGGCATCTTCCATGGTGGAGCTGACAACCAACCTCAATGCCAACACGGATACCAACAAGGCCGCGACTCCGGGCCGGGCGGGAATCGATCTTGCGGGAGTAGATTTAAGTACGGGTCCTTTAGATGGGGTCAACGTTTTCGTTGATGGCACCGAGCTTCAAGATGTGGACTTTACTTCTCTTCCGGCAGGCGGATGGGGTGACATAACAACAGCGGAAGAACTTGCCACTGTGTTAAACAGCGCGTCCAATCTTTCAGCTTCCTATGATGATGTTGCAAATATGCTCACCCTGTCCACAGAAGCCGGTGACACTCTGGGCTTTAATAGTTCTGATCCCTTGGTTGACGGCACGGGTGGTGCTGTGGGTGAACTCGAAAGTCATTACAACGGCACCGGATGGGATATCAACAATCCCGTGGCGTCCTCGGATTTTGCCACTACTTCGGAAGTTTATGATTCTTTGGGCAACACGCATCTGATCACCACTTATTTCAGAAAAACCGCTCTCAATCAGTGGGAGTACAATCAGGTGGTGGCTGGTTCAGAACTGGACATGAACGAAGGCGATTTCAGTGTTGAAGACATTTCCCTGGACTCGGAGAACCAAATTGATCAGGTCCGGGTTGGCACCGGCAGTGTTGGTTTTGATGATTCCGGTCTTCTCAACACCATTAACGGCCAGACTCAGCAGGATATGGGAAGCGCGTGGCCGGAAGTCAGCATAGCAGAAGACAAGCTGGTGTGGGATAACGGCTCCAGCCAGGGAGATCCCTTGGGCTACACCTTGAACCTCACCCAGTTTGCCACCGAATCCCGGGTGGTCACCCAGCAGTCAGACGGCTACAGTTCCGGGTATCTCAATGATATCAGCGTGGACAAGGAAGGCGTCGTCACGGGTACCTATTCCAACGGTGAATCCCGGTCCCTGGCGCGGCTGGCCCTGGGCAAGTTTGCCAATGAAAACGGCCTGGAAAAGCTGGGCAACAACCTCTACTCCCCCACACGGGAATCGGGGCCTGCTGATATCGGAACCCCGGGGGCCGGTTTCGGCCGGATTTTTTCCAACTCCCTGGAGCAGTCCACAGTGGACATTGCCGAGGAATTTACCCGGATGATCACCACCCAGCGCTCGTTTCAGGCCAACTCAAAGACCATTACCACCACGGATGAAATGCTGGCCGAAGTGATCAATATCAAGCGGTAGAGGCCAAGTCAAAAATTTGTCTTTTTAGTAGGGCCGGTCTGTCAGGACCGGCCCTTTTTATTTTATGGCCCGGCGCCGGCGCCTTTCGGAAAAACAAAAAAAACTCCGTAAAATTACTGAAAGCCTGAAGACATCCCTTTTGTTTGCCGTTGCTTCCTCCCTGTCCGGTCCGTTTATCATGGTTTGGTATGAAGCTTGCAAAGCAAAAGGCGAAAAGGAGATCTTGTTTATGGATTTTTCAACGCTTCTGGGTATTGTGGCTGCTTTCGGGCTGATGATCATGGCGATCATGAGCGGCAGCGGAATTATGGTTTTTGTCGAACCCCAGTCCATCATGATCGTTGCCGGCGGCACCCTCGGCGCCCTTCTGGTGCATTACCCGTTTGGCGAGGTGCGCCGGGCTTTTTCCGTGGCGCAGAAGACCTTTTTTTACAAGGAAGTGCCGCCCCTGCAGCTCATTGAGCAGTTAACCGAATTTGCCGGCAAAGCCAGAAAGGAAGGGCTTCTTTCGCTTCAGGCCATGGCCAAGCAGGTGGAGGACCCGTTTCTGGTCAAGGGTCTGCAGATGGCTGCTGACGGCCATGAGCCCGAAGCCCTGGAGCATATGATGGTCCGGGAAATCGACTATATCCGCGAACGTCATGAAAGCGGGGCCGAGATTTTCGCCGCTCTGGGCACATATGCCCCGGCCATCGGCATGGTGGGAACCCTGATCGGACTGGTGCAGATGCTCCAGAGCATGGATGACCCCTCCACCATTGGTCCGGCCATGGCCATTGCCCTGCTGACCACCTTTTACGGCTCTGTTGCAGCCAATGTCGTTTTTCTGCCCATGTCCGGGAAACTCAAGACCCGGTCCCAGCACGAGCTGCTCAAAAAAGAGCTGATCGTGGAAGGCATGAACTCGATTCTGGCCGGGGAAAACCCCCGGGTCATGGAACAAAAGCTTCACGCCTACCTCCAGCCCAAGGACCGGCAGAGCGTGTTTCAGAAAAAAAAGAAAAAATAGCCAGTCTGCGGGGGCATTTTCATGGCAGTCAAAAGAAAGAAAAAAAACAGGGAGAGCAACGGACCCTCGGCTCCGGCCTGGATGGTGACTTACAGCGACATGGTCACTTTGCTGCTGACCTTTTTTGTGCTCATGCTTTCCATGGCGGAAATGGACAAGGTCAAGTTCCAGCGTGCCGTGGTGTCCCTGCAGGGGGCATTCGGCATCATGGAAAACACGCCTCCGGATGAAACCCAGACCGATGTCATTGTTCCGGAAATCGAGCCCATTCCCCTGGAAATGCTCCAGAGCGTATACCGGAAAATGCTGCTGGATCTGCAAAAGCTTGAGCTGGATGAAGACATTGAGCTGGTCAAGGATCGCGGTGCCATCGTGCTTAGAATCAAGGAAAAGGTGCTCTTTGATCTGGGTTCCACCCGGCTGAAAAAACAGGCCGAGCCTGTGCTGCGAAAAGTGGCCCGGCTGGTCAAGCCCCTGCCGTTTCAGGTCCGCATCGAAGGCCATGCCGACAGCCAGCCCTTTGGCGCACTGGATCAGAACAATTGGGATTTGTCCGCCCGGCGGGCAATCGGGGTGGTGAAATTCATCGCCCAAAATGAACTGCTTTCCCTGGATCGGTTGTCTGCGGTGGGATACGGGGCTCAAAAACCCCTGGTGCCCAATGACACTCCGGAAAACCGCGCTTTGAACCGGCGGGTGGAGTTCGTCCTGGAAACCCGCGGTGATTACCGGCAGGAGCTGCCTTTTCTGGTGGATTCCAGCGATCAGCTGCCCTTTTAAGCAAATTCCCGGATACCGGGTTTTACAATTTATCATTGTTGGAAAATTGCAATAACCATTGAATCAAGGAGTGGCCGTCATGGCAAAAGAAAAGGAAAAACAAGCACCGGAAAAAACCGCCAGTCCAGTCAAGCGGCTGCTTTTTATCGGGGTGCCGGTTCTGTTGATCTTACTTGCTGCAGCAGGAACAGGGCTTTACCTGCTGGGCGCATTGAACACAACAGGTTCAGCCGAAGCCCGGCAGTCCGATACCGGCAGGGATAAAACCGAGCTGGGGCCCCTGGTGGAGATGGATGATTTTGTGGTCAATATCGTTCACCGGGACAGCACCCGTTTTCTGAAAGTGGGCATCACCCTGGAGACCCGGGACCAGGCCAGCAGCGAATCCGTTAAAAAGCGCATGCCCCAGATCACCGATTCCGTACTGCTGCTTTTGGGCAACAGGAAATACGACGATGTCAAGGACCTTCAGGGCAAAATGCAGCTCAAGGCCGATCTGCTGGCCAAGATCCGGTCTCTTGCCGGCAAGGGTGAGGTCACCAATCTTTATTTTACTGATTTCGTGGTTCAATAACAAACAAAGAGGCGTCCAGTGGAACGGATTTTAACACAGGAAGAAATTGACGAGCTGCTTTTGGCTTTTGATGACGGGCAAATCGAGCCCGCTTCCGGAGGCCCTGCCGGCGGCGCGTCTTCGGCTGCCGCACCCAGGGGGGAGAAGCGGGTTTCCAGCATTGATCTGATTCGGGGCCAGAATTACAGCAAGTGGCGAATCGCCAACCTGGACATCGTGTTTAATTCCTTTGCCCGTTATTATTCCATTGCCCTTTCCAACAGCCTTCAGCAGGGCGTGACCGTCTCCAGGGCCGAAATTTTGTCCAGGTTTTTCGAGGATTTTCTCGTCAGCCAGGAAAAGACCGGGCTGCTGGGGGTGATGTCTTTGGAACCGCTTAAGGGCAACGCGCTGATTATCTACGACAAGGCCCTTTGCTTCGGCATGGTGGAAGTAATGTTCGGCATGCCCGGCGGTGCCGAGTTCATGACATTTGACCGGGATGTCAGTGCCATTGAGGCCAATATTATAAAGGGCCTGATGACCGAAGGCTGCAGGGTTTTTAACCGGGCGTTCGAGCCCCTTGAACAGCTTGCCACCCGGATCACCCGGGCGGAGACCAACTGGAAGATGTTAAACATCCTGGCCCCGGAAACCGAGGTCATCCAGGTCAGCTTTTCCGTACAGGTGGGAGACCTGGAGGGAAAGATTCAGCTCGTGATTCCTTATTTCTCTCTGGAGCCCTTTAAGGACCGGCTTCGCAACGAGGGCCTGCAGCTTTCCGAGGACAGAAAGGAAGCCTCCTGGGGCCGGTTTCTGACAAAGGAGGCCGAGAAAATGGAAATTTCGGTTTCAGCCGTGTGGGGGGATTTGATTCTCACAATCGGAGAAATTTTAAGCCTGGATAAGGGAGATATTATCGGTCTGGATTATGATGAACAGTGTCCGGTCACTGTTATGGCCGGCGCGCAGCCCAAATTTGGCGCCCAACCCGGGGTAAAGGACGGCAAAAAGGTCGTCCGCCTCATCAAACAGGAAGTCGCAGGAGAGTAAATCATGGCGGAAAGCAAAAAACAGGATGCAGAAGGCACAGCGCAGGACTCGCAGGCGTCCCGGACAGAGACCTCCCGGGGGCGGTTGGAATCAGCGGCAGGGGATGCGGCAAACGGGGACAACCAGGCCAAGGGGATTGATTTTCTGCTGGATGTTCCCCTGCAGGTTTCCGTGGAAGTGGGACGGGCCCGGATGCTGATCAAGGATTTTCTGCAGATGAAAGAAGGCGGGGTCATTGAGCTTGACAAACTGGCTGACGAACCCCTGGACCTGTATGTCAATTCCCGGCTCATTGCAAGGGGGGAGGCTGTTGTGGTCAATGAGAAATTCGGCCTGCGGTTAATCGATGTGGTCAGTCCGTCTGAGCGCATCGAGAAGTTGAGGTAGCGTCCATGGCCAGACTGTTGTTTTTCATTTTATTGATTGTGCCCGCAAATCTTTTCGCCGCTGAGACGGCTCCGTTGAACCTGTTTCGTTCAGGGTTGAAGCTGGCCGTGGCCATGGCCATTGTCATCGGGATCATGCTGCTTTTCCATGCATTGAGCCGAAAGGGCTTCCGCCTGCTGGAAAAACGTCAGGGCGGGCGCATCCGGGTAATGGAATCACGCCCCATGGGCGGCAGAAAGGCCCTGTGCCTGGTGGAGGTCGACGGCCAGCGCCTGCTTCTGGGATTGGGCAACGACCGGGTGGAACTGCTGCATCATTTTGATGCAGAGGCAAATCCGGCCACGCAGTTTGAAAAACACCTGCGCAGCCATACCGAGGTCCAATCATGAAGGGCGCGCATTGGGTCTATATCGTCCTGGCCATTGCGGCCATGTGGCTGTGTGCCGCAGGCAATGCCGCAGCGCAGGAATCCGCGGCCCTGACACTTCAGATGGACGGCGGCGGGGGCACGGGACAGATCTCAACAGTGATTCAGATCATGGTGCTGCTCACCGTGCTGAGCATGGCCCCGGCTATTTTGCTGATGACCACCTCGTTTATCCGCATTGTGGTTGTGCTCTCCTTTCTGCGCCAGGCAATGGGGACCCAGCAGATGCCGCCCAACCAGATTATCATCGGTCTGGCCATGTTTTTGACGCTTTTCATTATGGCCCCGGTTTTTACCCAGATCAATGAAGAGGCGCTCCAGCCTTATCTCCAGGAAGAGATTGAAGGCCGCCAGGCCCTGGAGACAGCCGCCATCCCCATGCGCGAGTTCATGTTCGGCCAGGTCCGGGAGGCGGATCTGGCGCTGATGAGACAGATTTCCGGAAACGAGCAGGTCCCGGAGACCCGGGAGGATATTTCAACCATTACCCTGATTCCGGCGTTTATGCTTTCTGAACTCAAGCGCGCCTTTCAGATCGGGTTTATGATTTTTGTGCCCTTTCTGGTCATCGACATGATCACCGCCTCGGTGCTGATGACCATGGGCATGCTCATGCTGCCGCCCATTATCATTTCCCTGCCGTTTAAGGTGCTGCTGTTTGTGCTCGTTGACGGGTGGAATCTGGTTGTGGGTTCTTTGATGCAAGGCTTTTATTAGTTCAAGGTTCAAGGTTCAATGTTCAATGTTGTTTCCAGCCCTCAACCTTGGACCTTGAACCTTGGACCTTGGACCTTGAACCTTGAACCTTGAACCTTGAACCTTGAACCTTGAACCTTGAACCTTGAACCTTGAACCTTGAACCTTGAACCTTGAACCTTGAACCTCAGGAGTATTATATGACTGAAGAAATGGTTGTGGAACTGATCCGGCGGGCGGTTATCGCCGTGCTGCTGGCGGCCTCTCCCATGATGATCGCCGGGCTTGTGGTGGGACTGGTGGTGAGCATCTTTCAGGCCGCCACCCAGATCAACGAGCAGACCATGACCTTTGCCCCCAAGATCGTGGCGGTTCTGGCTGCTCTGGTCATTGCCGTTCCCTGGATTTTGAATATCGTGCTTGGGCTGGCCCATGAAATTTTCGGAAACATGATCATTGGAAGTTGAACTCTTTGAAATTGAGACCTGGTATGTGTTTCTGGTGATTTTATCCCGCATGGCGGCGATAATGGGATCGCTTCCCATTTTTACCGCCTCTCAGGCGGCCATGCGCCTTCGGCTCGGGGTGGCCGCCGGTCTGGCGGTGCTGCTTTTTCCTGTGCTGGAGATCTCCCTTGCGGCCATTGATAAAACCCCTGCCGGCTTGATTTTCATTATGGCCCAGGAAGCTGCGCTCGGATTTTTTCTGGGTTTTGTGATCCAGCTGATTTTTTTTGCCGTCCAGTTCGGCGGAACCATTGTGGGCTACCAGATGGGCTTTGCCGCCGCCAATATTCTCGACCCCCAGCACCAGCAGCAGATCCCCCTGCTTTCCCAGTTCCAGAACGTTTTTGCCATTCTTCTTTTCCTGGCCTTAGATATTCATCACCTGGTGATCCGGGTCATGGCCCGTTCCTATGAGGTGCTGCCCCCGGGAAACCTGGACATGGAGGGCGGGGCGGTGTTGTTTTTAATGGATTTGACCGGCCAGATGTTTGTTTTGGGCCTGCAGCTGGTAGCGCCGGTGATGGCGGTGCTCATGGTCTCCATGTTTATTCTGGGCATCATGTCCCGGGTTTTTTCCCAGCTCCAGGTGTTTCTCTTGTCTTTTCCCATCAATATCTCCCTGGCCCTGATCTTTCTGGGCCTGGGCGCGGAACTGGCCTTTGTGCTCCTGGAGCGGGAGTTTGCCCAACTGCCGGACAAGCTCATGCGCATTTTGCAAATGATTTAAAGGGGATTTGAAATGGCCGAGGAACAGCAACAGGAAAAAACCGAGGACCCGACTGAAAAGCGGCGCCGGGAGTTTCGGGAAAAAGGGCAGGTGGCCCAGAGCCGCGAGGTCAACACCGCCATGCTCTTAACCGGCCTGCTGGTGCTCTGGTCTTTTTATGCCCCGGTTTTCTGGTCGGATTTGCAGGCCTTTCTGGCCTTTTTCTGGCGCACCTGCAGCGAGCTGCCGGTATCTGTGGGCTCCATGCGTCCAATGATGGTTTTTATTATTTCCGGGTGCGCGGCCATTGTCTGGCCCCTGCTGCTCACGGGCCTGGTGCTGGGGGTGCTTGCCGGATATCTGCAGGTGGGGGTGTTGTTTACGGCAAAGCCCCTGCAGCCGGATCTGAGCAAGCTCGATCCCATCAAGGGCCTGGGTCGGATGATATCCAAGCGATCTGCCTTTGAGGCTTTGAAATCCTTCGGAAAAATTATTCTGGTGGGCGTGCTGGCATACTGGACCCTGATTGGCCGGTTTGATGAATTCATGGGCCTTGCCGGTGTTGCGCTTCCCGGGGTTGTTTCCTTTATGGCGGATGTGGTGTTTGTGATTCTGGTCAAGTGCTGCCTGCTGCTGGCCCTTATTGGCCTGGTGGATTACATCTTTTCCAGGTTTGAGATGGAAAAAAAGATGAAAATGACCAAGCAGGAGGTCAAGGAGGAAAACAAGGAAACCGAGGGGGATCCCCAGCTCAAGCAGAAGGTCCGCGCCATTCAGCGGGATATGGCCAGGCGGCGGATGATGGAGGATGTGCCCAAAGCGGATGTGATCATCACCAACCCCACCCATTACGCGGTGGCCCTTTCCTACAGACGCCGGGAAATGGATGCTCCCGAGGTTCTGGCAAAGGGTGCGGACCACATGGCCCGGCGCATCCGGGAAATCGCGTCTGAACACAATGTGCCCGTTGTTGAAAATCCGCCTGTGGCACGGTCTTTGTATGAAGTGGAAATCGGGGACCGGATTCCGGAACACATGTTTAAGGCAGTGGCTGAAATTCTGGCTTACGTATACAGCTTGAAAAACGGGGAAAAGAAATGATTCGTGAAATAATGGCGCAGCGCTGGGACCGGATTTTTGTCCGAAGCGACGTGTTTGTGTCCCTGGGGCTGGTGATGATTCTGCTGGTAATGATCATCCCCATGCCCCCGATGCTTCTGGACTTGTTTCTGGCCTTGAATATCACCGTGGCCCTGATGATTCTCATCATTACCCTGTATGTGCAAAGATCCCTGGAATTCTCCATTTTCCCCACGGTGCTGCTGGTCACCACCCTGTTTCGCCTTTCCCTGAATGTGGCCTCCACCCGTCTGATCCTGCTTCAGGGCCATACCGGCGAATTCGCCGCAGGCAAGGTCATCCAGTCATTCGGGCAATTTGTTGTGGGCGGCAATTACGTTGTGGGCATTGTGGTGTTTCTGATCCTGGTGGTGATCAATTTCATCGTGATCACCAAGGGTGCGGGCCGGGTGGCCGAAGTATCGGCGCGTTTTACGCTCGATGCCATGCCCGGCAAGCAGATGGCCATTGACGCGGATTTAAATGCCGGTCTCATCAATGAAGAACAGGCCCGTAACCGGCGCGAGGACATAACCCGGGAAGCGGATTTTTTCGGCGCCATGGACGGGGCCAGCAAGTTTGTGCGCGGAGATGCCATTGCCGGCATTGTGATTACCATGATCAATGTCTGCGCCGGGTTTATCATCGGCGTGCTTCAGCAAAACATGCCGCTTGGCGAGGCCGCCCAGAATTACACCACCCTGACCATCGGAGACGGCCTGGTCAGCCAGATTCCGGCGTTGGTGATCTCCACCGGGGCGGGTATCCTGGTTTCCCGAAGCGGCGGGATAGGCGATTTCGGAAGCCAGCTCAAAACCCAGTTCAGCGTGCATGTCCGGGCCATCTGGGTTGTTGGCGGGATTTTACTCGGTTTTGCCCTGATTCCCGGATTGCCTTTTTTGCCTTTTCTGGTGCTTTCCCTGCTTTTGTTAACCATGGCCCATTTTGTTGGCAAACAACAGAAAGCCGATCAGGCCGAAGCCGAAGTCCAGCCGGAAAAACCCGAAACCGAGCCGGAAGAGGATTACGAACAATTGCTGAGCGTGGATCTGCTGGAACTGGAGGTGGGCTACGGTCTGATCCGGTTTGTGGACGCCTCCCAGGACGGCGAGCTGCTCGGCCGCATCCGGTCGATCCGCAAGCAGTTTGCGCTTTCCATGGGTTTTATTATGCCGCCGGTGCATATCAAGGACAACCTGCAGCTAAAGCCCAATGAATACCGGCTGCTGCTAAAGGGGGTTTCCATTGCATCCGCGGAGATGACCCCGGGTCATTTCCTGGCCATGGATTCGGGCGGGGCAACCGAGAAAATCAAGGGCGTTTCCGCAGTGGAACCCGCTTTCGGCCTGCCTGCGGTCTGGATTTCCGAAGACAAAAAGGAACGGGCCCAGATGGCCGGCTATACAGTGGTGGACTGCAACACGGTAATGGCCACCCATATCAGTGAAGTGGTCAAGCGGCACGCACATGAGCTGCTCGGCAGACAAGAGGCACAGAACTTGCTTGATAATATTTCCAAGAGTTATCCCAAGCTGATCGATGAACTGATACCCAATCTTATGAGCCTTGGAGGCGTGTTGAAAGTGCTGCAGAATCTGTTGCGGGAAAATGTATCCATCCGGGATCTGAGAACCATTCTCGAGACCCTGGCCGACTGGGCACCTGCTGTCCAGGACCCGGATCAGCTCACCGAATACGTCCGGCAGGCCCTGGCGCGCCAGATTACGGCATCAGTGGCGGGTGAAAACGATACCCTCGCGCTTATCACTTTGGATCACGACGTGGAAGAAACCGTTGCCGGTTCGGTCCAAAGAGGCGGCCAGGGAGGTGTGCTGGCCCTTGAGCCCAAAAAGGCCCGGTCCCTTCTGGAAGGCATCGGCGGGCAAATGGAGAAATTCACCGGCGGCACCAGCCCGGTATTGCTCTGTCCGCCGGCGATCCGACTCCATGTCAAAAAATTGACAGAAAGATATTTTCCCAACCTGACGGTTATCTCCCATAACGAGGTGGCCCCGCAGGTCAAAATTCAATCCCTGGGAACGGTGAGGTTCAATGCAGGTTAAAGTCTTTGAAGCAGCGGATATGCGTTCGGCCATCGCAAAGGTCAAAAAGGCCCTGGGCCCGGATGCGTTGATTTTATCCACCCGAAGCCTGGCAGACAGCAAGCAGGGGCGGGGCAACCGGTCCGGCATTGAAGTGACTGCCGCTGTGGATGCGGATTTGTCCCCGGCTTCTTCGAATACAGCCGGAACCGGTTTTCAGCAGGTTCTGGAAAAAACCCGGAAACCAACCGTATCTGCGCCGGATTCTGACAGCGGGGATCGGCCGGAGGATGCCGGCCTGATGGCGGAATTCAGGCAAATGAAGCGCTCTTTTGAAAACCTGTCCAAAAAGGTGGCCGGATGGGAAGGCCGGATGGAAAGGGGTTTGCCGGCCGGACCGGGGCAGGACGGAAGGCTGCCGGGCCTGTCCGGGCTGGGCATCAGCGATTCAGTGCTGGATTTGCTTGCAGAGTCGGCATGTCGACAGGAAGACGAATTTTTGGCCGGTCAGGACCCGGACCCCAGGGAGGTTCTCATCCGCGGCATCCGCGATCATATCCGGATTGAAAATCCCTTGTCCGCAGGTCTGCACGGTCAGCGACGCCTTGTTTTCATGGGTCCCACGGGAGTCGGCAAAACCACAACCATTGCCAAGGTGGCGGCCTGTGCCATGCTTCATTACGGAAAGAAAATCGTCCTTGCCACAATTGACAATTACCGGATTGCCGCAGCCGAACAATTAAAGATTTACGGGCAGATCATGGATGTTTCCGTTGAACTGGCCCGCTCGCCGGATCAGCTGGCAGATATTTTTCAAAGGCACGCAGACAAGGACCTGATTCTGGTGGACACGGCCGGCAGAAGTCCGAGAGATGACATGCGCCGCAATGAACTGGCCGCATACCTGGATCCGGCCCTGAAAACGGAAAATCATCTGGTGTTGTCGGCCACCACCGGCCGGCAGGACCTGGAAATGGCCATTGACCGGTTTTCTTTCCTTGATCCGGCCGGCCTGGTGCTCACCAAGCTCGATGAATGCGAGATGCTGGGACGGATCCTCAATGCAGCTGTCTGCGCCGGGCGGCCGCTTTCTTTTTTCACCAATGGTCAGCAGGTCCCGGAGGACCTGTTGTTTCCCGAGCCGGACAACATGGCGGAAATGATCCTTAACCCTGAAGAGGCGGTGGCACAATGGAATACCCCGGATACCCGGATCAGGCCGGAACACTGCGTCAACTGAGCCGGGATTTTGAAATGGAGTCTCGTATGAACCAAACAAGCCCGAAAACTGCACGGGTGATGTCTGTGACCAGCGGCAAGGGCGGAGTGGGCAAGACGGTCTGCGTGGCCAACCTGGCAGTGAGCATGGCCCGGCAGGGATACCGGGTGCTGGTTATTGATGCGGATTTGGGATTGGCCAATATTGATTTGTATTTCGGTGTGAGCCCCAGGTTTAATCTGAATCATTTCTTTTCCGGCCAGAAGGCGCTCGAAGAAATCCTGGTTCCGGCAGCAGATCAGATCACCATACTGCCCGCCGGCTCCGGGGTGCAGCGTTACACTCGCCTGGAAGCCGATCAGAAGCTGTCTTTGATGGAGGGCCTTGATTCCCTGCACGGAAAATTTGATGTGGTGCTCATTGACACCGAAGCGGGTATTTCTGAAAACGTCACCTATTTCAACGTGGCCGCCCAGGAGATCCTGATGGTCACCACCCCGGAGCCCACGGCCATATCCGATGTATACGCCCTGATGAAGCTTCTTTCCACCCGGTACTATGAAAAAACATTCAAGCTGATTGTCAATTGCGTGACCTCGGCAACCGAGGCGCTGGATGTCTATCACAAGCTCACCCTGGTCAGCAGCCGTTTTATTGACATCTCGATTGATTTTTTGGGCGCCATACCACTGGACTCCCGGTTTACAGAGTCGGTGCGCCGGCAGAAAACCCTTGCAGAGCTGTATCCCGATTCCGGGCCGAGCCTGGCTTTTGCCGAACTGGTGGCCGCAATGGAATTGGAATCTGAAACCCTGGCACCCAAGGGCACGCAGCAGTTTTTCTGGAAACAGCTGCTGGCCTGCAGTGAAGCCCGGTAGAAAAGAGGAAGACAAAATGATGTACCAGGCAAACGTATATGATCAAAGAGATGAGCTGATCCGGTCCCACCTGGATTTTGTGGATTTTGTCGTATGCCGGATGCGGCCCCAGATTCCCGTATTCGTTTCCAAGGACGAGCTGCGAAGCGCTGCCATGCACGGTCTCATGGAGGCTGCGGCCCGGTTTGATCCGGGCCGGGGTGTGATGTTTAAAACCTATGCGGAAACGCGCATCCGGGGAGCGATTCGGGATGAGCTCCGGAAGATGGACTGGTTTTCACGATCCATGCGCGAAAAGCACAACCGGGTCCTTCGGGAGATCAAGCGGCTGGAGCAGGACCTTGGCCGGACGCCCACGGAAGAAGAAATTGCCGGGGCCATGGACATGGAACTGGGCCAGTACCACAAGATGTTAAACGAAATCGGCCATTTGGGCATTGTCAGCCTCCACGAGGTGTTAGACGGCGATTCCGGTGGCGATACGTTTATGGACCAGCTCGAGGATCCCCGCACCCGGAGCCCGGAGGATTCTCTGGGCAAAAAGGAGCTGGTGGGTATGCTGGCCGGGGCCATTGACCGGCTTACGGAAAAAGAGCGTCTGGTGGTGACCCTGTTTTACTACGAGGAATTTACCCAGAAGGAAATCGCCGGCATTCTGGAGCTGTCCGAGGGCCGGATTTCACAGCTTCACAGCCAGGCGCTGGTCAAGCTCAAGGCAACGCTGCCCCAATAGCCGGGAAGCGCTTTTCAAGGATTGTGCAAATGGAATCCCTAACGACTCTGATGATTTTTTTGTTTTGCCTGGCGGGCATTGCCTGCGCCGTTGTCCTGGCCGGTGCCATTTGGTGCCGCCGGGTGATTTTGTCCATAAACAGCCGAATCAATGAGCTCAACGGCCGGATCCGGGAGATGGAAGACCGGGGCGGAACCGTTTGTGAGAACACGAATACCCGGGTCCGGAGCCTGACTTCAGATCAGCTAAGCGCCCGGTTTGAGCAGGCTGATAAAATGCCGTCATCTGATGTTTCCGCCAAATACCGGCATGTGGCCCGGCTGGCGCGCTCCGGGCTGGGCGCAGCCGAGCTTTCCGAAATTCTGGATGTCTCGCTTACGGAAGCAGATCAGATGCTTTTGCTGGCCAGGCGGACAGGCAAAACTGCATAACCCGGTCAGGGATATTTTTTCCGGCGGCCTGCCGCTAAACCATATCCGCAAGCTGCCGATAAGCATTCTGTAAAGGATTTAAAATCACGGCCGGTTTTTCGGTTTTCAACCAAACAAGGGTGAAAATGCATGGGATCAGGAATTTACAGCGCCCTGTCGGGTGGTATCGCCAGGATGCAGAAAATGGAAACATCGATCAACAACCTGGCCAATATGGGCAATCTTGGCTACAAGGCCAGTCAGCTGTCCTTTGAATCCCTGATCAATGATCAGCTTCAGAACAGCTCGGGCAAGGGCATGAATTACTGCCGCACCGCATCCCGGTATATTGATTTTTCCCAGGGACCCCTGGTGGAAACCAGCCGCAGCCTGGACCTGGCCATTGAGGGGGACGGATTTTTCAAGGTGGCCGGGGAAGACGGCTTTTTTTATACCCGTCAGGGCAACTTCCGTTTAGACGGAGAGGGCAACCTGGTAACCGCCACCGGGGGATTGCAGCTGGTTGGCGGCAACGGCCCGGTGAACCTGCCGCACAATGACGTAAACATTGACGAGAAGGGGCAGATCACCGCAGACGGCGTGCAGATCGGGCAGGTGGATATCTACGGGATATCCGATCCCCAGGCCCTGAATCAGCGGCCGGACGGTCTTTTTGCACTTGACGGGGAAGCACAGGAGCAGCCGGCAGCAGACGGTGACCGGCTCCACCAGGGCAGCCTTGAGCAGTCCAATGTCAGCGCCATGCGTATGACCACGCAGCTCATTGAAACCCAGCGGGCCTACACCGCGTATCTCAATACCATGAAACTCTATAGCGATCTTGGCGAAAAGGCCCGTGAAATCGGGCGGATCGGATAGCGTTAACCAAGCAACGGACTACAAGGATAACCTCATGATTACAGCACTATATTCTGCAGCAACCGGTATGGAAGCCCAGGAGACCAATATCAATGTGGTTGCCAATAACCTGGCCAATGTCAATACCACCGGGTTTAAAAGAAGCCGGGCCAATTTTCAGGACCTGCTTTATCAAAACGCCAGAGCCGTGGGCAGCGCGGCAACGGCCGACACCCAGGTGCCCACCGGCATTCAGGTGGGGCTGGGCACCCGAACGGCCTCTGTGGAAAAGGTGCATACGGTCGGGGATCTGCAGAGAACCGGCAATGATCTGGACATGGCCATTGAAGGAAACGGGTTTTTCCAGGTGGAGCTGCCCGACGGTGAAACCGCCTATACCCGGGACGGAAGCTTTAAAAAAGACAGCGAGGGCCGGCTGGTGACAGCCGACGGAAATCCGGTTCTGCCGGAGATCGTGATTCCGGAAAACGCCACCAAAATCGCTGTTGGCCAGGACGGGACGGTCACGGCATTTCTTGACAGCGAGGCCGCCGGCAACGAAATCGGAACCATGGAACTGGCCCGTTTCGGCAACCCGGCCGGGCTCATCAGTCTTGGCAACAATCTGCTTCAGCAATCCGACGCATCCGGGGACCCGATACTCGGGGAGGCGGCCAATGATGGTTTCGGCGGCATTGCCCAGGGATTTCTGGAGGGGTCCAATGTGAGCATCATGCAGGAAATGATCAACCTGATTTCCGGCCAGCGCGCCTATGAAGTCAATTCCAAGGCCGTGAAAGCCTCAGATGAAATCCTGCAGCAAACCACCCAGCTTGTGGTGTAATCTTATGCGTGCTTTCCTTTTTTGCCTGTTGTTGATCATTGCTGCGCCCTTTCCGGCTTCCGGCCTGGAAGTCGTGTTCAAAGCCGATGTGGTGGCCCGTTCGGATATGCTTACCATCGGGGATGTGGCGGATTTGCGCCCTGAAACCGAAGCCCGTGACCTGGCGGGGACTGAGCTTTTTGCCGCCCCGGATCCGGGAGAAACCCGGTGTTATAAAAGCCGAACCCTGATGGCTTACGTGCGGCAGGCCGTTTCCGCAGATCACAAGGTAAAGCGGGGAGGGGCGGAACAGGTATGCGTTCGCCATGACGGAGCCAGGCTTTCCGGGGGAAAGATCCAGACCCTTGTCAACGAGCACCTGCAGTCAGCCCTTTCGCACCTCGGGGCCAAAAAGGTGGCCTTTGAAATGCGCAACCCCCCGGACAGTCTCAGTCTTCCAAAGGGTGAGGCGGAATATGAAATTCTGTTTGCCGGAAACCGGATACTGGACGCCAGAAAAGTTACAGTGATTGTTCGGGTGGACGGAAATGTGGTGGAAAATCTCAGTATTGCCGGCCGGATCCGGGCCTACCTGCCCGTGGTGACAGCCGCCCGGAAACTGGGGCGCAATACAGTGGTCACTGAAAATGACCTGGCCATGCGGGAAAAAAATATTGCCGACCTGCGCCGACCCTGCCTTGATTCGGAATCCGCCGTGGGAAAACGCGTCAGGCGCGCTGTGCCCATGGGGCAGGTGCTGGAGAAAAGTGATCTGGATGCGCCAGTGCTGGTCAAGCGCCGTGAGGTGGTGACAATGATTCTGGATCAGGGCCCCATGCGCATCCGGGCCCGGGGCATGGCAACGGTAAACGGCAAAATGGGGGAAGTGATCCCGGTGCAGAACATGAGTTCCAAAAGAGAAGTCATCTGCGAGGTGACCGGAAGAAAACAGGTACGGGTGGAATTTTAAAATGAAATCAAAACTATTCATCCTGTTGATGGCCGCCCTGGTACTGGGGGCATGCGCCGGCCGGCAGCAGCCCGGCCCCTCCGGGCAGGATTCATCCATTGAAAAGCCGGCAACCCAAAGCCGGGAGAAGGCCTTGCAGAAGAAGCCGTCTGCCGCATCCCGTACAGGATCTCTCTGGCAGAACAACGGAAGCTCATTGTTTGCCGCCAATATCGCCACCGGAGTGGGTGATATTGTGACTGTCACCATATCCGAGCAGGCCAGCGCGGCAAAGGAGGCGGAAACCTCCACCGGCCGTTCATCTTCGGCCTCTGTGGGTATTCCCAAATTATTTGGTTATGAAACCGCACTGGCCAACAAGAACCGCAACCTGGACCCGTCGAGTCTGATTTCCGCAAGCACGGACAACTCCTTTGAAGGCTCGGGCAGCACCTCCCGGGAGGAGCGGCTGTCGGCCACCCTGACCACAAGGGTCATTGAAGTAGTGGAGGGCGGGAACCTGAAAATTAAAGGCTCCAAGACCGTGCGGGTCAACAACGAGGACCAGATCATCCGGCTGACAGGGATTGTCCGGCCCTATGACATCACAGCTTACAATACCATTGATTCCAAATACATCCTCGATGCCCGCATCGAGTATACCGGCGATGGCATTATATCGGAAAAACAGCGTCCGGGCTGGCTGGCCCGGCTCATTGACATTGCCTGGCCTTTCTGATGAAAGGAAGAGGAATATGAAAAAACTGACAATTCCCATAGTCCTGTGTCTGATCCTGGCCTGGTCTGCTTCCGGGTTCTGCGCCCGGATCAAGGATTTGACTGAACTCCAGGGCGTGCGCGACAATCAGCTTTTGGGATACGGCCTGGTGGTGGGGTTAAACGATACCGGAGACAGCGATAAAAACGGCATCACCATGCAGACCGTGGCCAACATGATGGAGCACATGGGCATGACCCTGGACCGCAGTGAAATCGATGTGGAAAACGTGGCTGCTGTCATGGTCACTGCCAATCTGCCGCCTTTTGCCAGGGCCGGCACCAAGATCGACATCGTGGTTTCGTCTTTGGGCGATGCCGAAAGCCTGTCCGGGGGAATGCTTTTGCGCACGCCGCTTATGGGCGCAGATAATGAGGTCTATGCCGTGGCCCAGGGATCCGTTGTCGTTGGCGGAATCTCCCTTTCCGGGCAGGCCGCCTCTGTTGAAAAAAATCATCCCACGGTGGGCCGGATCCCCGACGGGGCCCTGGTGGAGCGGGAAGTGGGGTTTTCATTGCCGGGCAGCGGCCCGTATGTGTTTCATCTCAAGGAAGCCGATTTTACCACGATTTCCAGGATGGTGACAGCGGTCAATTCCGGTTTTGACGAAAATATCGCCCGGGCGGTGGACAGCAAGAGTATGGCGGTGGATCTGCCCGCTGATTTTTCCGCCAGCCCGGTGCAGTTTCTCTCCCGCCTGGAGAATCTGGATGTTCAGCCGGATGCAAAGGCCAGAATCGTGGTCAATGAAAGAACCGGCACCATCGTCATGGGCGCAAATGTCCGGCTTTCCACCGTGGCGGTCGCCCATGGCAACATCAAGCTGACCATACGGGAAAGACCCGGTGTTTCCCAGCCCGCCCCATTTAGCCGGGGAGGGCAGACCGTGGTGGTGCCCGATACCGAACTGGAAGTGGAAGAAGAGAAGGCCCGCTTCATGGTCATGGAGCGCGGTGTCAATGTGGGTGATGTGGCAGCGGCCCTAAATGCCATCGGTGTTACGCCCCGGGATGTGATCGCCATTTTCCAGGCTGTAAAAGCCGCTGGCGCCCTTCAGGCCGAACTGGTTGTGATGTAGTACATTTAAAGGATATTCAATCATGAAACTGGCGTTTGATCCCCGGCTCAGTCTTCCGCAGGCTCCGGTGGACAGAAGCGATGATACCGGAAAGCAGAAGGATCCTGAAGCGCTCAGGGCTTTGTGCCAGGACTTTGAGTCCATTTTGATTCAATCCATGTTCAAGGAGATGCGAAAGACCATTCCGGAATCAGAGCTTCTGGATACGGATATGGCCTCTGATCTTTTCGACGAGATGATGGATATGGAAGTGGCCCGGGACATGGCCCGAAAAGGGGGCTTTGGTTTGGCTGATCAACTTTACCGGCAGCTGCAGGGCCCGGGGGAAGGATTGGATTGAAAAATATTTTAAAGTTTTTTTGCAGTCTTGCCGATAAGTAATATCAGAAACAGGTAAAACGTATCAGAAACGGGCCTGAAAATGAAAATCCGGTGCATTCCGCCCGGATTCGGGTTTCAGGCCGGCAGGGATGCAATCAAGGGACATAAGGCCATGAAAATAGATCCGGCGCATGTGGTAAAGCAGTTTGAGGCCATACACAAGAAGCAGTCCGTGAATGCTGCCGAAAAGACGGCCAAAGCCAGGGAAGGCGACAAGGTGGTTTTTTCAGAAGAACTCCGTGAAATGCAGGGTGTCAACAACGATATGTCTGCGGACGCACAGCGGCAGGCACGGCTTGATTCGGTCAAGGAGCAGATTTCAAACGGCTCCTATTCCCCGGATTCGGTCAAGGTGGCCGAGAGCTTGCTGCAGTATATCGCGGGAACCCAAAACCATGAATAGAGCCGATCTGCCGGCATATCTGCGGGAACTCCAGGACCTGATCGCCCGGGAGCGCAAGGCCGCAAGCGAATTGCAAGTCGATGAAATGATGGCTTTGACCGCCCGCAAGGAGTCACTGCTGCAGGAATTGCTGCCCGTGGTTGACTCCCTGGGAGAATTGACCGAGCAGGAACGGCAGATGGCCGATGCCGTGTACTCGGAAAACCTTAGAAATGCGTATTTTTTCTGGTCAGCCCTGAAATGGGTCCGTCAGTCTGTTTGTTTTATCAATGACCAGATATCTCCGGCATCCTACAAGGGCAACGGTTCCGTGGCCCGGGCCCGTCACAGTGGGGCGCTGCTTTCCGGGAGGGCTTAGGTCATGAGTTTAAATATCGCATTGCACGCCGGTTTAAGCGGGGTTTTGACCCACCAGAAGCAGGTGGAAGTCACGGGCAACAATATCGCCAATGTCAACACCCCTGGTTATTCCCGCCAGACCCTGAGCGTGTCGCCCGGCAAGGCCCTTAACATCAACGGCCTGCTTCTGGGCCAGGGCGTGGATGCGGAAACCGTTAACCGGGAATATGACAAGTTTGTTTCCGGCCAGCTCGTGGAACAGGGCGATATGCTGGGCCATGAGGAGGCCAAAAGCAGTCCTTTGGCTGAAATCGAGCGAATCATGGGCATTGGCGAAGATTCTTTGGCCTCTGAAATCGAGGGTTTTTTCGGGGCCTGGCATGATCTTTCCGCCAATCCGGGCGGCTCGGTGGAGCGCGACCAGGTAATCTACAAGGGAGAAAATCTCCTTAATTCTTTTTCTCAGCTGGAATCCGGGCTTGTGGATGTGCGCCGGAATATTAATGACAGCTTAAATGCCGAAGTCAACGGCATTAATCTGAAACTTCAGAAAGTTGCCGAGCTAAACGCCAGCATCAAGGACAAGCAGTCGCTGGGCCATGTGGCCAACCGGGATCTGGATGAAAGGGATGTGGTGATCAAGGAGCTTTCAGAAATCCTTGGGATGCAGACCTTTGAAACCGGCCAGGGCCAGGTCGGCCTCCAGTTGCCCGGAGGGGTTCCTTTGGTTCAGGGAAACCGGGCCATGGAGTTTGAAGGCTATTACGAGGGCGGAAATCTGCAGGTGCAGATCCGCTCCGGTGATGTTGTCCTGGAAACCGACCGAACCAATTTCGGCGGTAAATTTCGCGGGCTGATGGAATTGCGCGATCAGTTCATCCCTGAGCTGGAGCAGGATCTCGATGATTTGCGCCATGGCATTGTCACCAATGTCAACGCCCAACATGAGGCCGGCTATGATCTGGACGGCAACACAGGGCGGTCGTTTTTCACCCGGCCGGCATCGGCTCAGAGTGAAACCGGATTTGCGGATCCCGTAGCCCTTGCTCTGGATACCGGAGACATCGAGATCAACGGCAGCACCATCACCATTGATGCACAAAACAATTCCCTTTACGGCATCCGGGATGCCATCAACGATTCTGATGCAGGCGTGATTGCCTCGGTGGTGCATGACGGCACCGACCATCATCTGGACCTGACCCCGAAAACCCGGGGCGCGGATGTGGAATCCGATTTCAGCCAGATCTCCGATTTTATTGATGAAGATACCGACGGGGATTTCTTTGACGCCGCCGGCTCCGAGCAAATCTCGGTGGCCATTGATTCCACCGACCAGGTGGCTGCGGCCGGGTTTCCTGAAGGCGCACCCGGTGACAATGTCAATGCCATGGCCATCCATGAATTAAACAGCTCAAAGCTTATCAATGGTGATCAAACGTTTGTGGACGCATACGGCCGGATCGCAGCCACCGTGGGAACTGAAACCCGGAGAAACACCATGGCCCGGGAGGGTGCGGCCGACACCATGGATCAGCTGGAAAACCTGCGCGAATCCATGGTCGGGGTTTCCCTGGAGCAGGAAATGATCAACCTGACCTTGTTTCAGAGGGGGTTTGAAGCCTCCTCGCGGTTTGTGCAGACCATAGATGAAATGATGGGCACGCTTATCGGATTAAAGAGGTAATCGCATATGAAATCCACCCTGGCCATGAATTACCGCATGCTTTCATCCAATCTGGAGCGGTCCTCGAACCGGCTTTATGATTTACGCCAGCAGGCGGCCACGGGCAAGCAGATGAACCGCCCGTCGGACAATCCTTCGGGAATCCGGCCGGTTCTGGATTACCGGGTCAAAACCCAGGCCGCAGAGCGCAGTTTAAACCAGATGTCCATGGCCCAGGGGGAGATGGAAGTTCTTGACTCCAGTCTGGACCAGGTGGAAAACATCCTGGTGGCGGCCAAGGAAACCGGAATTGCCGCCATCAGCGGGGCGGCCAATGAGGCTGACCGGCAGACCTATGCCGACAAAATCGGCCAGCTGCGCGAGGAATTGCTCCAGGCGGCCAATACCCAGAACGGGGGCAAATACATGTACGCCGGGTATTCGGAAAGCACAGTCCCTTTTCGGACGGTTGATGATGGGACCGAGGATTGGGATGTGGAGTATGACGGTGACGGTCATGCAAAGACCGTGGACATCGGTACCGGCAATCAGGTTCAGGTGGCTTTGCCCGGAAACGAGTTGTTCCTGGGCGATTATGACAATGATGGCATCACTGATGCGGACGGCGAAAATCTTTTTGCCGCTTTAAAGGATTTTGAAGCCGCCATAAGGAACAATGACAAGGCAGCCATGAACAATGGCCTGGAAACGCTCGAAGAGAGTGCCGACCAGGTCCGGCGGCTGCGGGGGCGGATGGGCAACAATGCATGGCGCATCGAGCGGGCCAGCGAGCAGTTAAACGGTGCGGCCATTGAATTTGAAAAAATTCTGTCAAGCTACGAGGATGCCGATGCCCTGGAGGTTTTCTCCCAGCTGGTACAGCAGGAGACCGCATTTGAAGCTGCATTAAATGTCACTACCCGTATTTCCAAGCTCTCCATTTTGGATTTCATGAGGTAAAAAATAAGGGATCCGGCAAACAAAGTGACGTTGGAAACGCTGCAACCGCCTGTTTCCGAACAGGAAATCTATATTGTTGATCAAGTCAAATCACGAAAGGAACAAGAGAATGAAAAACGGTTTAATGAAAGTGTTATGGATCTGTCTTGCCGTATCAATGCTCTGGACCGGCACAGCCCTGGCTGCGGGCAAGGTTGTGGTGGTAACAGGAGCCAGTAAACAGGACGCCAAAGATGTGGGTACTTATCAACCCGTGTATGACGGAATTAAAGAAGCCCTGGCGCAGCGCGATACGGAGATCGTATTTCAGTACGTAAAACTTGACGGAGCCCCGGACGAGGCCACCCGGGTGGAAAGAGGCCGCGAGGCGGCAAAAAAAGCCCTGGCTGAAAATCCGGACGTGGTAATGGTGTTAAACGACGAGAGCGTTGTCTATGTGGCCACGCAAATCAAGGATACACCGGTGGTGTTTGGATATATTTTCAGCGATCCCGAGCAGCTGGGTCTGCCTCAGGATAATGTTACCGGTGTTACCCGCAGAAGCTTTGCTCCGGATATCTGGAAGCTTGCCCGGGAGGTGACAGGGGCTGAGACCGTGGGGCTGATAAGCAAAGACAGCCGCTCTATGGCCGGTGTGAAAAGCTACATCCTGGCTGGTGCGGATAAGCTTGAGCAGGTCAGCGGTGTGCGCGTTGAGGATGTGTACCTGTGCGACACGTTCGGGGAGTGGTCCGGCCTGGTCAATAACTGGGAGCATGATCTGATCTATCTGGCTGACACCTCCCGAATTGAGAAAAACGGTGAACGCATGGATGCAGCCGAGTTGGTGGGCTGGACCGTGGAAAACGCCGACGTGCCAGTGATTGGCGCTACAGAGCGGGATACCGAGGCAGGCGCAATGTTTTCCATTGTCACTTCAGAAAAGCAGATCGGCTGGCAGGCCGGGCAGATGTCGGCAAAGATTCTCGACGGCACGCCGGTATCTGATATACCCATGGAGGCCGGCGAAAAGGGCAAGCTGCTGATCAACGGGACAACGGTTGAAAAAATGGGGGTTGATATTCCATATGACACTCTTTCCTCGGCTGAAAAAATTTATGAATAATTGAAACAACTCCGGCAAAAAGGATCCGCCTGCTGAAAATCCCTGTTTATCGTTGACATGAAAAGCCATTCATGTGACATGTCCAAAAGATGGCATGTCACATGAATGGTATGCATCCGGGAAATGCTTCCGGAAAAGTGAAACCGTGTCCGATGCAGCGCCAGGGAGGGCGGCAGATGCTTGTATTAACCCGCAGAGCCGGTGAGGGGATAATCATCGGCGATGATGTGAAAGTCACGATCCTGGAAAGCCAGGACGGCAAGATCCGAATCGGGATTGAAGCCCCACGGGATCGGAAAATTTATCGTCAAGAGGTGTATGACCGCATATGCATGGAGAACCGGGAAGCCAGTCAGTGGGATGCAGAAAAACGCGATATTCTGGAAGCCGTGCTTCTGAAAAAGGAGGCGGGCAATTGAGTTCCCAGGAAACGACCGGCAAAAAGACTTTGCAGACGCGTTTTGGAGAGGTTTCATATGATCCTGACAAGATGATCCGGTTTCCCGAAGGCCTTGTCGGCTTTGAACAACTGCGTGATTTCGTGGTGCTGCCCAACAAACGTACCGATGATCCGCTTTTTTGTTTTCAAAGCGTGGATGCGCCGCATCTGAGTTTTTTGCTGATCAACCCGGCCCTGTTTTTTCCGGATTACCAAATCGCTCCGGGTCCGGAGGAACTTGAAAAGCTGGCCATAAAAGAACCGGACCCGTATTTCGTGCTCACAACCATCACCTTTCATGAGAACCAAAGCATCACCCTCAATCTTCTGGCTCCGGTGATCTACAGCCCGAAAACAGACCGGGCCGTGCAGGTGATTCTCGACGGATCCGGATACAAGGCAAAAACGCCGCTGCCGGAAAACCAATAAACACCGATGCCGATTCCCGGGCAGCCCTGCAAACAGGCTACCACGATGGTTCAAGCACTTGCTGCAAGATTTTTTCCGCTTCCTTGTCCCCGCCTGTAAACCCGGCCTTCAGATCCACATATACCTGAACCGGTGACACACTGGCAATGGGCACCCGAATGTCTTTTTCAATGTCTGCCACGGTTTTTTCAGAGGGTCGGCAGTACTGCAGGCGCGATGCGGCCTGAACAGGATGCCCTCCGTAAAACACGCCTGGATCTGCGCTGTGTATCATAGCCACGTTGGCATCTTTTGCCCCGGTTTTTTCAAATCCCAGTTCATCTGCTGCAAGCTCCGCACCCCCGTAAACCCTTGCCTGTATTTGGCGGTAATAGTCAATGCCCGAGGCCATGTGAACGGCTGCAGACAGCCCTGTAAAGGCCAACTGAAGCCCTTTTTTGCGGCAGGTTTCCGCTATTGCGTTTTCCGCCTGAAGAAAATCCGCGGATGCGTAGAAAAAGGAAACCTGTTCACGGGAGTTGTCAGCCGATGCCATGTGCTCAAGGATTTTTCGGGGGCGGGCCAATATGATCTGCTGCCGCCTGTTGTCGATCCATTCCCGGTCCTTTAGAATCTGCTTTACATTGGAAACCAGACCCAGGCTAACGCCCGCCTCTGCAGCCAGATCCCGGGTCTTCCAGCGCCGTCGCGGATGACAGAGCAGTACCCGCAGAAGCCGTGCGGCTTTGGGGCGATTGAGGGATTTCAGGCGTCTTTTGTTGGTATAAGGGTTGGGCCGCCCCCGGGTGTGGAGAAACAGGCCGTCTATGGCGATTCTGCAGTTTCCGGCAAGATCCATGTATCCCACCCCGTATTTCCGGCAGATCAGGGCCGCCTGCTCTGAAATATACGGGGCGGCAAATACCGGGTAGGCATGGGACCATCTGTTTTGCTGGACCATCAGGTGGTTGACCGCCTCCCTTGCCAGTCTGGGCTCTCCGTTGGTGCGGGTGTTGATCAGCAGCACACGGGGGCCGGTTTGTCCGAAAATTTCCATGACAAAATCCGGGCCGTCGTTGTCGCGGATTTGCCTTTGCACAATCGTGCTGTCCACCATTCCGGTTTCATTCAAAAGCGCTTCAAGTTTTTCCTGTAGGGCTTTCTGCAGCTCATCTGCGGACAAGGGCTTGCCGGTCATTTTTTTGCATCACCTGTTTGGGTCTGGGCCTTGATATCCCTTTTTTTTGTGAAAAAACATTATAATTTAGTTTAAAATTATATATTCAACGCATGTTGAATGTTAATTTAAAATGAACAAAATTAAAAATCAAATAATTTTTATTGATAATGTTCTGTTCAACATAAGTTGAACAATCAAAATCGATGAAATTTGTAATTAAACTGCTTACGAGCAGACAAAATGGTTTCCTTCCTCCACAAACCGCCATCTTCGTCTCAGGAGAGGTGACAGCGACAGCATCGGCATAACCAGGACATAATCCGCTTGTGCCGATTTTCGCATGTGTCGGGGCGGGTGCGGTTTGTTTGTCTGCGGCGTGCTTTTGGCGCTCGTCCCGGGGCTTTGGCTGGAATTTTAAAAACTCGGGCGGATCGCCCTCAGACAGTTTAAAATTCCGGTCGCCAAAGCCCCGGTCCGATCTTATGCCGAAACCGCGCCAATGCAGCCAAACAAACCACCCCCGCCCCGCCACATGACCAGCGTACCGGAAATATGCAGCAGCGATTGCTTTTTAATGGGAAGTCCTCTGAATTTGAATCGATGCAGGGTTGATGTCCTGGAAGGGTGTTTCTAATGTGTTTTAAGGGGTTATCAAATTTGATGGAATCGTAAAAAGGCCCAAATCGGATATAACCGCCAATCAATAAACAAATAACTTGTTGATTTTAATTAACACTTAATCACTTAAAACTTAACACTGCCTGTAAAAAAGACTTTTTACAGGCTCATCAAATTTGAGCATGGTCTCCAAGGAAGCCCGAAGGGCGGGGGCGGGTTTTTGAAGCGACATTGAGAATTTTTGCGGGAAAATTCAGCCGGTGCCGGAGCCGGAAAATTTCAAACTGTTTGAGGGCGAATGCCCGAGTTTGTAAATTTTGGCGAAGGCATCGGCTGAATCCGCAAAAAGGCTCAGGAGCGAAAAAAACCCGCCCCCGGCCGCAGGGCTTTCTTCCTCCAGAGCAGCACCATTTTCAACCCAGAAGAAGTCACAAGCGCAACATCGGCATAACCAGGGTATAAGCAGCTTGTGCCGCTTTTCGCATGTGTCGGGGCACGGGCAACGAGGCCAACCCGGCTGCCATGCTCACGAACAAAAAGCGAAACGTAAAGGTGGTGATCATGAACCGATGACGTTGTTTTTTTGGGCGTCATGCCTAAACAATTTCTGGCTTTGTCCGATAAGTTTTATTCAACGGCTATGGCGCAAATCTATACAGACCCAAGGATGTTGGGGAGTTGAAAATGAGCGGGGCCTCCTACAGGCAAAAAAATGAAGCATCCCGAAACGAGCTGCAGCCGGAGGGCAACTATTTTCCCGTGTCCCCGGATACGCTCAATCCCAATGCACTGACCGATTTCCAGGTATATTTTAAACGGGGCAGCCGCTATGTGCTCTATACCCGGGAGCGCCAGTATTTTTCCCATGAGCTCAAGCAGCGACTGGTGGAAAACGGCATTGATACGGTTTATATTCCGTATGACCAGCAGCCCTCCTATGAATCCTACATGCTCGATAACCTGGAGTGGATTTTAAATGATCCGGAAATTTCCGTGGATGTTCGATCGCGGGTGTTTCTGGACATTACCGCCGGGCAGGTGAAAAAAATTTTTGAAGACCGGATGCCGGCACTCGACGAAAATACCCTTAAAGGGGTGAGCCATGTGGTGAAATCCAGCCTTTCGTTTTTGTCCACCCCCGAGGCCATGGAAAATATCGGCCGGTTTGTTTCTCATGATTATCAGACTTTTTCTCACGGCGTGCATGTATTTACCTATACCATGATGCTGATGAATTGCCTGGCCGAACAATGGGAGGAGCAAACCCTGGTGGATGTGGGCGTGGGGGCGTTGCTCCATGATATCGGCAAAACCCACGTGCCGGTCAGGATTTTAAACAAGCCAGGGCCGTTAAACGAACAGGAATGGAAGCAGATCAAGCTTCATCCTGTACACGGCATGCGCATGTGCACCAACGTGGATTTGCCTCAGATGAGTTTGAACTGTATTGTGTTTCATCATGAGAAATTTGACGGCACCGGCTATCCCACCGGTATGCAGCAGGAGGAAATTCCCGTGCCGGTGCGCGTTTTGACCTGTTGTGACGTCTATGACGCCATTACCTCAAAGCGTTCCTATGCCCCGGCCAAAACACCGTTTGAAGCATTAAAGATCATGGGCGAGGAAATGCAGGGCGCATTGGATCCCAGGATTTTCAAAATGTTTATCAAGGTTCTGGGTAAAAAGCAGTAGCCCGGCAGTTCGGGGTTTTTATGATTTTTTCCGGTTTTTCGGGGAACCGGCCCTGGTAAAGCGGTATTTCCGGATGCCCTCCAGGATGCCGCCGGAGGTGGGGCTCTCTGCGAAATAGATTTTGTTTACCCCTTTGAGTTCCTCGAGTTCCGGGCTGTAGTTGCCCACCACCACACCCATCTGCTCGCCGCGCAGCATTTCCGCATCATTGCCTGAATCCCCGCTGACCAGAAAATGCGACAATGGGATTTCCCACTTGTAGCTTAAATATCGGATGGCCTTGCCCTTGGATGCCCGGTAGGGGATAATGTCGAGATATTTTTCATGGGAATAGACCAGGGTGTAACGGAGCTTTTTTTTTGTCAGGGCGTCGTGGATCTTTGCGATCCGGTCCTTTCCCGGATCCATGTCATAGCTGACCTTGTATTTGCGCTGGGCCGCCTGGTCCTGGAGCTTGAGAAAGCTGAATTGTTTCAGTGTGTTTTTGATTTTTTCCGGCTCCCAGCGCTGGGCGATATGCGTATCCCATCCCTGATCATACTGCAGGTCCAGGCCATAGTAGATTTCCGTGCCCACGTCCGAGACCACCACATCCGGCCGGGGCAGACCGTGTTTTTCCAGTACCTCCATGGCCGAGTCCGCCCGCCGGCCCGTGGCCACGCCAAAGCCCACTTTCTCACGGTTTTCCGTAAGCCACTGGATCAACTCGGCAAGATCCTCGTTGTCCTGGCCGATCAGGGTGTTATCAATGTCGGTGATCAGGAAGAAATTGACTTTTGACAATCGCTTGCCAACGGATTTTTCCCTGGCAGAGGCCCTTTGCTGCCGGCTGGAGCCGAATCTTTCATCCAGAAGCTGGATCACGGCATCTGTGAAGGACTGGGCGTGGCTGTCCCAGGTGTAGTATTTGCGCACGTTCATGATACCGTTTTTGGAGTATTGCTGCCACAGTTCCTCATCTGTGAGGATTTTCCGGATGGCGTCGGCGATTTGCGTCTGATCATCGGGATTGATGAGAATACCGTTTTCGCAGTTGCCGATGATATCCCGCGGGCCCCCGTCATTTGTGGACACCAGGGGCAGGCCCGTGGCTGCTGCTTCCAGCAGGGTGAGCCCAAAGGGCTCTGTGAGGGCCGGATTGACAAACACCCCGCGTTTTTCCGCGGCAATCCGGTAAAGCTCGGGTACTTCGTATTCCACGTCATGTTTTTTGGGGATGGCCATTTTGCCGTAAAGGTCATAGCGGTCCATCATCAACAGCATTCGCGTGAGTACATCCTTTTCATTTTCCTCCATTTCGTTGATATCCTTGCGGATGCCGGCAAACACGGCCAGGTTGGCCATGGCCTGCAGTTCGCGATCTTCACCGTAAGCCTGGACCAGGCCGGAGATATTTTTGCGCTTGTCCGGACGGGAAAGCGCCAGGATCAAGGGTTTGTCCGGATACATCAGAAACCGTTCCATCTGGTTGAGCAAATTGGCCTGGGCATACTTGGAAAATTCGGATTTCTCCACTTCCGGCAGCCGGTGGTGGTAATACGGATGGAAGCGCTCAACGTCGATGCCAGGGGGAATGACCTTGTATTCCGGGGTTTTGGCGTTTTTGTAAACCCCGTACTGATCCTCGATTTCCTGGTTGGTGCTGGTAACAATCAGGTCGGCTTTTTTCAGGATTTGTTCTTCTGTCTTAATGCGGGTTTCGATATTGTATTTTTTGTTGATCTCCGATTCCCGCATGCCGTCGTTTAGCAATTTCTGTTTTTTGGGAATTCCCAGGGAATGGCCGGTAAACACAAAGGGCAGCCCGTAGAGCTCTGAGAGTTTCATGGCCACATATCCCGCATCCGGATAATGGCCGTGAAACAAATCAGGGATATCATCTTGTTTTTTAATGAATTTGATGACCTTGTCCACATATTCATCCAGGTGGGGCCAGAGCAGTTCTTTTCGCATATATCGCTTGCCCCGGCACTGGATGCGAACAATGCGGCAATTGTCGCTGAACTCTTCCACGGGCTTTGCATAATCGTCTGAAACCCTGGGGTCTTCGATGAGGCGTGTAAACAGGTCCACCCGGCGCACATTTTTGCTGCGGCTCAGATGCCTGGCCAGCTCCACCACATAAAGCACCTGCCCGCCTGTATCCGCATCCCTTCCCAGCTCAGGATTCTGAAACCTGACCAGCCCGTGGATGCTAAACATCTGGATATAAAGCTCTTTATCCGTTTCCGTCATTGGGTCCTCCTGTGGTGGGTTGAAGCAATGGCAAATAAAGCTCCCGGTCTTCCGGGATGGCGCCCTGGATTTGACAAATGCGGGCGGCAAATGCAGCGGCTTGGTCGAGGATGTGATCCGGGGACCAGTTTTGCAGATATCCCAGGGCCACCACTGCGGCATAGGCATCACCGGCGCCCACAGTATCCACAACCGGCCCTTTGTCCGGCACCCGGGTTTCATGGCAGAAGCCCGGGGTGTAGAGGCGGCTGCCGCGTTCCCCCATGGTCAGCGAAACCATCTCTATGCCATTGGCTTCCATGAGCCAGCCGATGAAGTCGTCTTCGGATCCGGCAGGTCTGCCGGTCATCTCGCGGATTTCCTTGAGTTCCTCGTCATTGATTTTAAGGATATCCGCCCTGGCAATGGAGGCGAGAACCGTCTCTGTGCTGTAGCAGCCGGGGCGCAGATTGATATCACAGAAGCATTTGCTCCAAGTCCTGCGATTGTCGAGAAACTTCTGCATCCGGGCGGCCATTTCCGGCGTGCGCTGAACCAGGGTGCCGAAATAGATCAGTTCCGGGCTCTGGTTATTTACACAATCCGGCGAGTCAGGCAGTTCGATGTGGTCATAGGCGGTATTGGTGATGATTTCAAAACTATGGCTCCCGCCCTGTTGAGGGTGAACCATCACCTTGCCGGTGGGATGCCGGGGGTCTGACTGGATGTGGCTGGCATCAAATTTGTTTTGCCAAAGAAAGTCAGAAATTTCTTTTCCGATATCGTCCTGCCCGATGCGGGAGATAAAGCAGACCGGCAGGCCCGTTTGCTGCAGGTGATAGGAAAAATTAAAAGGCGCCCCGCCGATGCGCCGGTATTGCGGGAAAATATCCACGAGGATTTCGCCGATGACAAGAATCACAATTGTCCTCAGGGGCTTGTGTTGGAATCGATTGGGTATTTCATTGCTATAATAAAGCGGTTTTGCGCAATTGTCAAACAACGGGCGAAGCTTCGCCCTTTTGTGGGCTGCGGTCCGAAGCCGGTGCGGCCTTGCCGGAACCGGACGGATGAAAAACAAGATTGAGCTTGACAATCAAGCCGTTCTTGATCATATTATTACTTGTTCATATAATGAATTGAATAAAAAGGGCGGCCGTATTTCGGCCGCCCGGAAAGAAGGGGAAAAATGACAGTGCCGGAAAGTCAAAACATTGCAGAAGTATGCGCAACCAAGATGATCCATCACGATATCATCGCGCAGGTGGGTGCATCCATGCCGGAAGACCGGGGACTTGCGGATCTGGCCGGGTTTTTTAAAATCTTCGGGGACAAAACCCGCATCCGCATTCTCTGGGCATTGTCTGCAGCGGAAATGTGTGTCTGCGATCTGTGCTGTCTTTTGGGGATGAAGCAGTCCGCTGTTTCCCAGCAGCTCAGGATATTGAAGCAAACCCGTCTGGTCAAATACCGGCGGGAAGGCAAGGTGATATATTATTCCCTGGATGATGCGCATATTCGCCGGGTTCTGGAGCTGGGCCTGGAGCACGTCATGGAAAGCCAATCATCCTGATTAAAAAAGGAAATTGTCATGTCTGAATCTATAGATAGTCTCAACGGTCCGGCTGCGCACGGGCGTGACCCGCAGTGCTGTGCTTCATGCGGATGCAGCCATTCATCCGCCGTAGGCGAGGCCGAGGCCTTTGATGTGCGGCGCGAGGTTATAAAGCTTGTTGCTGCAGCAGTCTTGTTTGCCGGAGTGCTGCTTTTGGAATATACGGCTGTGATCCGCCTTCCGGCAATTGGGTTTTATGTTTTCATTGCAGCGGCTTATTTGACTGCAGGGGTCGGGATTCTGGCGGCAGCCGGGCGCACGCTGGTGAGGGGCGATTTTTTTGACGAAAACGTGCTCATGGCCATTGCCACCCTGGGAGCCATGGCCATCGGGGCCTTTTCAGAGGCCGTGGGCGTGATGATCTTTTACCGGGCCGGAGAGTTTCTGCAGGGCCTGGCCGTGTCGCGCTCCAGGCGCTCAATTGCCGCCTTGCTGGCCCAGCGGCCCGATGTGGTCAATTTGAAAACCGAGACCGGAATTTCCCGGGTGGCACCGGAGAGCGTGGCCGTGGGCAGCCTGGTTCTGGTTAAGCCGGGGGAGAAAATCCCCCTGGACGGCCGGATCACGGACGGCGCATCCCAGGTGGACACATCCGCGCTCACAGGGGAATCCGTGCCCAGAGGGGCGGGTGCGGGAGACGAGGTGATGGCAGGGGGTGTCAACCTTTCAGGCACCCTGACCGTTGCGGTCACCCGGCCTTATGATCAGTCCTCCATTGCCCGGATGGTGGAGCTGGTGGAAAATGCAGCCGCCCGCAAATCCGCCACTGAGCAGTTTATCACCGTCTTTGCCCGGTATTACACCCCGGCGGTGGTGGCCGCGGCCGCGGCCGTGGCTTTTTTGCCGCCAATGCTGATCGACGGTGCCGGGTTTCAGCAATGGATTTACCGCGCCCTGGTGCTGCTGGTCATCTCCTGTCCGTGCGCGCTGGTGATCAGCATTCCCCTGGGATATTTCGGCGGCATCGGCCGGGCTTCCAGGCACGGGGTGCTGATCAAAGGTTCAAATTATCTCGATGTGCTGGCAAAACTGCACACCGTGGTATTTGACAAAACCGGGACCCTCACTGAGGGCGTGTTTGAGGTCAATGGCGTTGAAAGCGCAAACGGATACAGCGCTGAGCAGGTGCTGGCCTTTGCCGCCAGGGCTGAGCAGTATTCCAACCATCCCATTGCCAGGGCCATTGTCAAAGCGTTTGACAAAAACGGAGAGCCTGTGAGTCCGGAAGGTGTTTCCGGGCACGGGGAAACCTCGGGTTCAGGGGTTGCCGCCCGGGTGGATGGCAGGAGCGTTCTCGTGGGCTCGGGGCGGTATCTGCGGGCTCAGGGAATTTTGCCCGGCCGGGACGGGCAGAGCCGGAGCGGCACTGTGGCGCATGTTGCCGTGGACGGAAATTATGCAGGCTATATCGTTATCAGCGACCGCATTCGGAAAGAATCGCAGAAAGCGGTTTCCCGTCTGCGCCAAAACGGCGTGCGCCGGATTGTGATGCTTACCGGTGACAATGCTGAAACAGCCCGAACAGTGGCGGAAACCCTCGGCCTTGATGATTATTTTGCCGATCTTCTGCCCGGGGACAAGGTGACGGCTTTTGAAAAAATCCAGGCCGATGCGGGCAAGGGGCAAAAGGTTGCATTTGTGGGCGACGGGATCAATGACGCCCCGGTGATCGCCAGGGCCGACGTGGGCGCGGCCATGGGGGCGGCGGGTTCGGATGCAGCCATTGAAACCGCAGACGTGGTGCTCATGACCGGCTCGCCGGAGAAAATGGCGGACGCCGTGACAATGGGCAAACAAACCCGGGGGATTGTGTGGCAGAATATTGTGCTGGCCCTGTCCATCAAGGCGGTGTTTATCGTCCTTGGGGTTGCGGGTCTGGCCACCATGTGGGCGGCTGTGTTTGCGGATGTGGGCACCGCGCTGCTGGCGGTGATCAATTCCACCCGGCCAATTTCAATTGACGCTGCGGCCGCATATATGAAAAGATAAAAGATTCTGGTTTTTTCATACAAGTCCCTGGCGGAGAGCTTTGCATGCGTTGTGACATCGGATTTGACGAGGCCCTGGGCCTGACCCTGGAAAATGTTTTTCCAATGGCATCTGAGACCATTGCCGTTGACCGGGCCGTGGGCCGGGTGGCGTTTGGGCCGGTGCATGCACGGGTGGACTCGCCTTCGGTCAATGCATCGCTGAAAGACGGATATGCCGTGGTTTCCGCGGACGTGGAAACAGCCAGCCCGGACTCGCCGGTGCACCTGGCGCTTTCCGGCGTTATGGCCGCTGGGGACCGGCCCGGACCTGCCGTGTTGTCGGGAAAGGCAATGCGCATTTTAAGCGGTGCGGCCATCCCGCCGGGCGCGGATGCAGTGGTGGCAGAAGAATTCACGGATAAGGGCCGGCCCCTGGTTTCGGTGCACGCACCGGCCGAGCCGGGGCGCAATATTTTGGAAAAAGGCACTGACGTGCAATGCGGTGAGAGCATTTGTCACGCCGGCGGTTTGCTGACCCCCCAGGTGATCGGGCTGATGGTGGCAGCCGGGATTTTTGAAGTGCCGGTTTTCCGCCGGCCGGAAATAGGGCTTTTGGCCACGGGCAGCGAGATCCTGCTTCCCGGAAAGCCGTTTGAGGGGGGCAAGCTGTATGCCAGCAATGTGGCCCTTCAGCAGGCCTGGCTGGCTGACGGCGGTTTTGACGTGAAAATGCGGGTCTCCGGAGACAGCCGCCAGCAGATGGCAGAGCAAATTCTGGGCCTGGCAGAGCAGACAGACGTGCTGGTCACCTCCGGCGGTGCCTGGAAAGGGGACCGGGACCTGGTGGTCCGGGTCCTGGAGGATCTGGGCTGCAAAATGATTTTTCACCGGGTGCGCATGGGCCCGGGCAAGGCCGTGGGCATGGGCATTCTGGGACCAAAACCCGTGTTTTGTCTTCCCGGGGGACCCGCATCAAATGAAACCGCTTTTTTGTTTATGGTCTACCCGGCCATCCGGAAAATGGCGGGCCTGGATTTCAGCCCGTATCTGCACTTCCATGGCCGGATAGAGAGCACGGTGCGCGGCCAGGCGGACTGGACCCAGTTTGTGCAGTGCGACATCAGCAGAAACAGTGCCGGGATTGTTTTGCATCCCAAAAAATTAAAAAGCCGCATGGCGGCCATGGCCAAAACCCCGGCCGTGATCGTGATTGCCGAGGGCGTGGAAAAAATCGATCAGGGCAGCAGGGTGTCTTTTACCTGCTTTGATCCGAGCCTGTTCATGCATTGCCCGCAGGGCCGGCTACAATCCGAAAAGGAATCGTCCGATCATGTTTGAACAAAAAAAGAAGCAGCTCCAAGAGCAGCTTGCAGAAGTGGAAAAACAGCTTGCGGATCTCAATGAAAGAATCCCGCCCCATTCCGTCAAACCCGTGTTCATCCGGCAGCTCGATGAACTGGAGCAACAGCGCGATGAAATTCAAAAACAGCTCCGGCAGTTGGCAAGCCGTGCAGAAAGCGTTTTTACAGACGAAAACCAATGAATCCGGGTTGAATTTCTCCGGCACCGGCGCTATTGTTAGGCACATTTGAAATATCGCACCCAATTTGCAAATATCGGGAGCAGGCGTGTTCCCGGACGCAATGCAAGCGGAAAAAACATCCATGAAGGCACAGCAGATCAGCATACTTGAAGATATATTTCAGACCCTGAAGGATTCGGAAAATCCGGAATCCGCTCTGGAACAGATCGTGGCCAAGGTGGCCCGGAGCCTGAATATTGATGTCTGTTCAGTCTATGTGTATGATCCCCTGGAAAACCGTCTGGTGCTGAAAGCCACTCACGGGCTTTCGGCTTCATTTGTGGATTATATTGAAATGGACACCAGCGAGGGGCTGACCGGCATGGCAGTGGAGCAGATGCAGCCGGTGCTGGTGGTCAATCCCGCCACCCATCCCAGGTTCAAGTATTATGCGGGAAGCGGCGAAGAACGCTATACCACTTTTCTGGGATTGCCGCTGATCTATCACCAAAAGGTGCTCGGGGTCCTGGTGGTCCAGACATTGGCGGAAAATGGCATCCGGGAGAAAGACATTCCGCTTTTTTCCAATATTGCCAGCCAGATTTCGGCCACCGTGGCCTATACCGGGTTGCTCGAGGACATGTCTGCGCGCCGGCCGGGCCTCCGCCGGCGCCTGCCGGTTATGGAAATTTCCCGGAGCCTGCCGGAACGTCCGGCGCCGGACTATCTGTGGGGTGATCCGGTCTCCGAGCAGGTGGCAGAGGGCTATGCCCATTATCTGCCCGAAAATATTGATTTTGATCAGGTACAATGCAGCCTGTCGGATCTTCCGGAATCTGAAATGGAACGGCTGAATCATGCTTTTGAACGGGCATCCGGCCAGATTCGGCAGGTGGCCCGCACCGGCGCCGGTCTTTCCGATCAGGAATCGGCCATTCTCGATGCGCATTTGATGTTTCTGCGGGATGCGGGATTGAAACGCAAAATCAAGGCGCAGATCGATTCGGGCAAATGCGCCGAGTATGCCTTAAAACAGGTGATCCTGGAGTATGTGGAAAATTTCCGGGGCATGGAGGATGCCTATTTAAGCGAGCGCGCCGCAGACGTGCTCGATATCGGCAGGCGGGTGCTGGGCCATCTGGTGGGCGTCTCCGGCGACCCCCACGAGCCCATGACCCGTCCCACTATTGTGGTGGCCTCAGACATTTCCCCCGTGGATCTGCTGGCCATGCGGCAGCCCAACCTAAAGGCCATTGTCACCGCCCGGGGAGGTCGTACGTCCCACACGGTGATCCTGGCCCGATCCCTGGAAATTCCCATTGTCATCGGGGTTGAGCACCTTTTTGAAAATGTCCGGGAAAAGGACTACCTGATCGTGGACGGATCCTCCGGGTTTGTGTTTGTCAATCCCGAGGAGGCTGTTCGGGAGGAATATGCGCGCAGGCAGGCGGAAAACCAGCAGATCCGGCTGCGTTTGTCCGCGCTCCGGGATTTGCCGGCCGTCACGCTTGACGGCGTGCACGTGCGGCTCGGGGCCAATATCGGCCTGCTTTCCGATATCCCCCATGTCCGGGAATACGGAGCGGATCACATCGGCCTGTACCGCACCGAGTTTCCGTTTCTGCTCAGAAAAAGTTTTCCCACCGAAGAAGAACAGGTGGAACTCTACACCCGCATGCTGCAGAAGGCAGAAGGCAGAACCGTTACCATCCGGACTTTCGACGTGGGGGGAGATAAGTTTCTGTCTTATCTGGATTATCCCAAGGAGGACAATCCCTTTCTGGGATGGCGCTCCATCCGCATCAGCCTGGAGCTGGAAGAGGAATTCCGAAAACAGATCCGGGCCATTTTGCGTTCTTCCGCCCATGGTCCCGTGCATCTGCTGTTTCCCATGATTTCCGGGGTTGAGGAGATCCGAAAGGTGATCGCTCTGGTGGATTCCGAAAAACAGGCCCTGGATGAAAAGGGCATTGAATATGACCGTCAGATTGCCACGGGCATTATGATCGAGGTGCCCGGGGCTGCGGCCATTCTCGGCCGGCTGCTCAAATACGTGGATTTCGTGAGCATCGGCACAAATGACCTGATCCAGTATCTGCTGGCCGTGGACCGCAACAACAAAAAGGTTGGCAATCTCTACAATGCCCTGCATCCGTCGGTGATTGTCACCATTGCCGAGATTGTCAATGTCTGCAGGCAGCATCACAAGCCCGTGAGTATCTGCGGGGAATCGGCATCCAAGCAGGAATGCCTGCTTCTGTACGTGGGCATGGCCGCAGACCGCATCAGCATGACGCCCTCCTCGATTCCTGCGGCCAAGCAGTTTATCCGGGGCATCCGGTACGAGGACGCCCGCTGCGCACTGGATACGGTTTTGGAAATGGAGGACGTGGAAAGCATCAATGATTTTCTGAGCCATTATATTGAAAATCTTTCTTCCAACCATCCAGAAAATTGAACAAGACAGCCGGAGCCTCCTTTTCATGAACAACGGCCAAAGCGTTAAACCCTACGTGTTTTGTGATTTTGACGGCACCATCACCGCAGAGGAAAGCCTGCAGGCGGTGCTGGAACATTTTCTGCCGGAAAAGTGGCATCAGATGAAAGCCAGGCTCGAATCCGGGGCCGTGACCCTGCGCAGCGGGGTGCGGGAGATGCTTGAAGCCATTTCCTCTGACCAGTACCCGGACACCCTTGATTTTGTGCGCCAGATTCCCCTGCGGCCGGGTTTTGCCGAACTGCTGGCATTTCTCAGGGCCCGGGATATTCCCTTTGTCGTGATTTCCGGGGGCGTGCGGGGCATGGTGGAAGCCGGGCTCGGGGATCTGACGGGCCGGGTGGATGAAATTTTTGCCGTTGACGTGGACGACTCCGGTCCTTTTCTAAAGGTGCATTCCGGGTTTGAAGGCGGAGATGAACTGGTGGCCAAGGCAGCGGTGATGGACCGGTTTGACGCGGATTTCCGGGTGGTGATCGGCGACGGAATGACCGACCACAATATGGCCCGCCACGGGGATTTGGTGTTTGCCCGGGGCCGGCTGGCCCGGTATCTGGAAAAACACAACATCGATCATGTCCCCTGGAAGGATTTTCACGATGTCCGCAAAGTTCTCGAAAAACGATTTTCACGATAATTCTGTCAAATAATGCTACCATGAAGAGCCTGAAGAGTATGAAGGTCATGAAGGAAAAAGTTTAAACAAGACCTTCTTCCCGGCCTCCATGCTCTTCATGGTTTAAAATACAGTGTTTCAAACTATGGAACAAAGGAAGTCTGCCATGTCCGTACACGAAAAAGCCGGCAAGCGCGCCACAAGTGACATGCTGATCCATGTGCCCGGGCTGGTTTCAGCCTATTACACCCGGCATCCGGATCCGGACGACCCCGCCCAGCAGGTGGCTTTCGGCACCTCCGGACACCGGGGCTCGTCGCTTCGCAACAGTTTCAACCAGGCCCATATCCTGGCGGTCAGCCGGGCCATCTGCGAGTACCGGAAACGGGAAAATATTTCAGGCCCGCTGTTTATGGGCATGGATACCCATGCCTTGTCCGAGCCGGCCCTGATCACCGCCCTGGAAGTGTTTTCCGCAGCAGAAATTCCCGTGATGATCCAGAAAGGTTTGGGCTATACCCCCACGCCGGTGATTTCCCATGCCATTTTGACCTACAACCACGGGCGCAGCCAGGGCCTGGCAGACGGGGTGGTGATCACCCCTTCCCACAACCCGCCCGAGGACGGGGGGTTTAAATACAATCCGCCCCATGGCGGACCTGCGGGAACCGATGTCACCGCCGTGATCCAGGACCGGGCCAATGCGCTGATGGCCAAAGGGGTTGAAAACATTGCCCGCATTCCCTTTGAACGGGCGAAAAAGGCGTCCACCACCCAAGAATACGATTATATTGAACCTTACGTGGATGACCTGCAAAATGTTGTGGACATGGACACCATTTCCGGTGCGGGCCTTAAAATCGGGGTGGATCCCATGGGCGGTGCGGCGGTGTATTTCTGGGAGCCCATTGCCCAGAAATACGGCCTGGATCTGGAAGTGGTCAACACCGGGATTGATCCGGCCTTTGGGTTCATGCATTTGGACAAGGACGGAAAAATCCGCATGGATTGTTCATCTCCCTATGCCATGGCCGGTTTGATTGATTTAAAGGACCGCTTTGACATCGCCTTTGGCAATGATCCGGACGTGGACCGCCACGGCATTGTCACCAAAAGTGCAGGCCTGCTCAATCCCAACCATTACCTGACCACAGCCATCTGGTATCTTTTCGCAAACCGCCCCCGATGGCCCCAGGGCGCGGCCGTGGGCAAAACACTGGTTTCCACGGCCATGATCGACCGGGTGGCAAACTTTCTCAAACTCCCCCTGCAGGAGGTGCCGGTGGGGTTTAAATGGTTTGTGCAAGGGCTTTTGAGCGGTCAATACGGGTTTGCCGGCGAGGAAAGCGCCGGGGCTTCATTTTTGAGAAAAGACGGCACGGTCTGGTCCACGGACAAGGACGGCATTATCTTAAACCTGCTGGCAGCCGAGATCACTGCAGCCACACGGACCGATCCCGCGGGCATTTACAGCCGGATCGAGGAACAATTCGGCCAGTGCGTCTATGAGCGCATGGACGCCCCGGCAACAGCGGAGCAGAAACGGATTTTAAAAAACCTGTCTTCAGAAATGATCACAGCAGATGAATTGGCAGGCGAGCCCATAGAGCAGGTGCTGACCCGGGCCCCGGCCAATGATGCCCCCATCGGCGGGCTCAAGGTGGTTGCCCCCAACGGCTGGTTTGCGGCCCGGCCCTCGGGCACCGAGGAAATTTACAAGATTTATGCAGAAAGCTTTAAGGGAGCGGATCACTTGCGGCAGATCCAGCAGCAGGCACAGCAGATTGTGAAAAAAGCCTTTGAAAATGGAAATTGATCCCGCGCTTGTCAATCAGACCAAGGGCTTTCTGGACCCGGAAGAGGGCCGGCGGCTTTATGAACTGGCCCTGGAGGCCTCACCAAAGGGCCCTTGTCTTGAAATCGGCAGCTATTGCGGAAAATCCAGCCTTTACCTGGGAGCGGGCTGCCGGCAAAACAATGGTATTCTGTTTTCCGTGGACCACCATCGCGGCTCAGAGGAACAGCAGCCCGGGGAGGGCTATTTTGACCCGGAAACCTGGGATCCGCGAACCGGCCGAATTGACACCCTGCCGCTGTTTCGCACCACCCTGGAACGCGCCGGGCTTGAGCAGACAGTGGTGCCCCTGGCATGCGCCTCGCCGGTGGCCGCACGCATGTGGGCCACACCGCTTTGCCTGGTTTTTATCGACGGTGGGCACAGCCATGAAGCGGCATTTGCCGACTACAAGGCCTGGGCCACCCATGTGACGGCCGGCGGTTTTCTGGTGATCCATGATATTTTCAAAAACCCGGAACAAGGCGGCCAGGCCCCGCATCATATCTATGAGCTGGCCCTGGCCTCGGGTTTGTTTGAGGCCCTGCCCATGACCAAGACCCTCGGGGTGCTCAGGCGGCTTTTTTGAAATAAAGCACCAGGCTTTTTCCCATTACAGGGTTTAAAAGCCGGTCAGCCATGCGGGTGATTTTGGGCTTTTTCATCAGGTCCCAGGTCAAAAACCGATGATATGCCGCCACCGGGGCGGCGGAATCGTTTTCCGGCCCGGCCATGCATTTGAGCCACCAGTAGGGCGAGTGCAGGCTGTGGGCCCAATGGCGGCTCGTCAACTCCAGGCCCAGGGACGCAAACAGGCCGGTGATCTGTTTTTTGCGGTATATGCGCACATGGCCGCCATCGGTGTTGCAATAGGTTTCTGAAAGGGCCCAGCAGATTCTTTCCGGGAAATACCGGGGCACGCTGACCGCAAGGCTTCCGCCGGGCTTGAGTATCCTGAAAAGTTCTTCTGCGGCCTGCTTGTCATCAGTGATGTGCTCCATGACCTCGGAGCAGATCACATGGTCAAAGCTGTGATCCCCAAAGGGCAGTTTTAGAATACTTGCGGCGCACAAGGCCCATCTGCCCTGACAGGGCCCGCCGTACTGTTCGTGGATGCGGATGTGCTCATCTGCTTTAGCCAGATCCGCAAAGTTGATGTCTGCACCCACCACCGTGACCCCCGGCCGGGCGCAGGCCCCGCACACGTGGCGGCCCGCCCCGCAGCCCATGTCCAGAATTCTGTGGCCGGACCGGATACCCAGGCGGTTATAGTCGATGGTAATCATCAATGGTCCTTTCATAAGCGGCGGCTGTTTTTTCCGCTACCGCGTTCCAGCTCAGATGCCGGCGCACCCGCTCGTATCCGGCTTGTCCGATTTTCCGGGCTTTTTCCGGGTGATCCAGCAGGTCCGTGATGGCTGCGGCCAGGGCTTTTGGATCCGCCGGCGGCACCAGGACGCCGGCATCGCCAACCACCTCGGGAAGGGCCCCGCCTGTTGTGCTGATCACCGGCACGGCGCAGGCCATGGCCTCGCCCGCGGGCAGGCCGAAGCCCTCGTATACCGATGGCACCACAGCCATGGCGGCCCGGGCGTACTGGCGCACGAATTGCCCGTAGGATATGCGGCCGGTAAAGGTGACAATCCGGCCAAGACCCAGCTTTCTGACCATTTTTTCCACCATGCCGTTTTTTTTGGGCGTGCCCACCACAATGAGCCGCACATCCCGGGTTTGGGCCACTGCGGCCACTGCCGGCAAAAGATGATGCAGGCCTTTTAAGGGGGTGTCTGCACTGTTGGTAACAATGATCCGGCCGGGCTCGCGCTCGATTTCGGCAATGGGATAGAACAGCTCGGTGTTGATGCCGTTTGGCACAACAGAAAACCGGTTTTCCGGGATCTTGAATTCCCGGCTGATATGCCGGCGGGTAAAGCGGGAAACCGTTATCAGGCCGGGCAGGGTGCGCGCCACCTGCTTTTGCATCCCGATAAAGGAATACCAGCGGATCTGCTGGAGCTTTTTCCAGAACGCGGGTTCGGTTTTCACGGAAACATCCCGGTCCACGGTAATGGGATGATGAATGGTGGCAATCACCGGTATTTTCCGTTTGATCGACCAGATTCCGTAGGAAAGGCTCTGGTTGTCATGCACGATGTCATAGCCGCGGGTCTTTTCTCTGAAAAACCGGGCAGCCCGCATGCCAAAGCAGAACGGTTCGGGAAAGCCCATGGTGGATACCCCGAGCCATTCAAGAAAATTTGTCGTGTCTGCCAGCTCTGTAATCGAAGGCAGGCGAAAAAGGTTTTCAGGGTTGTACAAGTCCAGGCCCCGCAGTTTGATCAGGCCCACTTTCTCATCAAGTACCGGGTATTCGGGCCCGGACACCACATCCACGTGATGGCCCAGGCGCACCAGGGCAGAGCTGAGATTGCGCACGTATACGCCCTGGCCGCCGCAGTGGGGATTGCTGCGGTAGCTCAGCAGGCAGATACGCAGGGGTCTTTGGATTGGGGTTTTCATTTGAACCCTTCAATACAGCCCGGACAGTCGGACCGTCAAGATGTTTTTCCGTAAAGGCCTTGCAAAAAAGAGTGATCAACGATTTTTCGCATGTGGCGGGGCGGGGGTGGTTTGTTTGTCTGCGGCGTGCTTTCGGCGATCGGACCGGGGCTTTGGCTGGATCCGCAAAAAGGCTCAGGAGCGAAAAAACCCGCCCCCGGCCGCAGGGCTTTCTTCCCTCCGGCTGGGGCCTGTTTTTTTTGTGCAGGACGGGTTGGGTACGGACCGGATTTTTCCGGTTTTCCTTCTTGACCGATCCGCGGTTTCATGTCATTGATTTTCACTGCACTAAGGAGTCTTTTATCCCCATTGTCTGGTAAAACGGAAAAGGCATTATGACCCAGCACCCGGACCTGGCCGTGGATATCGGCGGAATCTGTCTGAAAAATCCCGTGATGACCGCATCCGGCACTTTCGGCTACGGCCTGGAGTTCTCGGATCTGGTGGACCTCAATGCCCTGGGGGCCATTGTGGTCAAGGGGCTTTCCCTGCAGCCGGCCGCCGGCAACCCCCCCCCGCGGATCGTGGAAACCGCCTGCGGCATGTTAAACGCCATCGGCCTGGAGAACATCGGCATTGAGGCGTTTTTAAACGACCGGCTGCCCAAGCTGGCCGCCTATGACACACCCGTGATTGTCAACACCTACGCCAAAACCGTTGAGGAATATGCGGAACTGGCTGCGCGCATGGACCCGGTGGAACAGATCGCGGGCATGGAAATCAATATTTCATGCCCCAATGTCAAGGCCGGTGGCGTGGCCTTTGGGGTGGATCCGGATGCTGCGGCCACGGTGGTGACCGCAGTCCGCAAAAAAACTGCAAAGCCGGTGATCGTCAAACTTACTCCCAATGTCTCAGATATTGTCTGCATTGCAAAAAAGGTGGAAGACTGCGGGGCTGACGCTGTATCGCTGATCAACACCATCACCGGCATGGCCGTTGACATCCATACCCGCCGTCCCAAGCTGGGCAATATCACCGGCGGACTGTCCGGCCCGGCCATCAAGCCCGTTGCCCTGCGCATGGTCTGGCAGGTGGCAGGGGCTGTAAACATCCCTGTTATCGGCATCGGCGGCATCATGTGCGCCCAAGACGTCCTGGAATTCATGATCGCCGGGGCCACGGCCGTGGAAGTGGGCACGGCCAATTTTGTCAATCCCTCCGTGACCACCGAAATCATAGACGGCCTTGTTGCCTATATGGAGCAAAACCGCATCAGCCGGATTGTCGATCTGATCAAAACCATAAAAGTCGATTAATCAAACCCCCGCAGCCGGTGCGCGGAAATGTTTTAAAGCGCCTCAGATGTGCGCGCCGGGTTTTCCTTGAGATATTCCAGCCGGTTTAGTCCATTGATATAGGCGTATGCACTGGCGGTGATAATATCCGGGTCCGCGCCCCGGCCCAGGGCAATGACTTCATCTTCCTTGAGCCGCACTGTAACTTCTCCCTGGGCGTCCGTGCCCCCTGTCAGGGCGTTGACAGAAAATCGCAGAAGCGAGGATTGGGTTTGGGTCAGCTCGGATATGGCGTTAAACGCCGCGTCAATGGGGCCGTTTCCGCTGCCGGTGCAAAAGGCTTCCGCTCCGTTGATCAGCATTTTCACGGTGGCCGTGGGCAGCACGGTGGTGCCGGCGGTGACATGCAGATACTGCAGGGAATAAATGTCTGCTGTGCGCAAAACCCCTTGATTGACCAGGGCTTCGAGGTCCTCGTCAAGCACCACCTTTTTCTTGTCCGCCAGTTCCTTGAATTTTTTGAACACCAGCTTGATCTCTTCTTCGGAAAGATCATAGCCGATGTTTTTCAAATGCTTGTGCAGGGCGTGCTTGCCCGAGTGCTTGCCCATGACCAGCTTGCTGGTGGTCAGGCCGATGGTCTCGGGCTTCATGATCTCGTAGGTCATGGGATTGGCCAAAACCCCGTGCTGATGAATGCCGGCTTCGTGGGCAAAGGCGTTGGCCCCCACAATGGCCTTGTTGGGTTGCACCGGCATACCCGTGATCATGCTCACCAGCCGGCTGATCCGGTAAATGCGTGTGGTTTCAATGGCCGTTGTCACCGGCAGGTAGGTGGGCCTGGTGTTTAACGTCATGACCAGTTCTTCCAGAGACGTGTTGCCGGCCCGCTCGCCAATGCCGTTGATGGTGACTTCGGCCTGCCGGGCGCCGTTTTCAATGGCCGCCAGTGTGTTGGCCACAGCCAGACCCAGGTCGTTGTGGCAGTGCACGCTTAAAATCACCCTGTCAATCCCGGGTGTGTTTTTGCGCACGTAAGCCACAAGCTCGCCGAACTCGTGAGGCACGGCATAGCCCACTGTATCGGGCAGGTTGATCACCTTTGCCCCGGCATTGATCACGGCTTCAAAAACCTGGCACAAAAAATCCGGATCACTTCTGGAGCCGTCTTCTGCTGAAAATTCTACGTTACCGGTAAACGAGCATGCGTATTTGACCGCATCCACCGCGCTTTTGAGCACCTCGTCGCGGGACATGTTGAGTTTGTACTGCATGTGAATGTCCGAGGTGGCCAGAAACGTGTGGATGCGGGGCTTGGCGGCATGGCCCACCGCCTTCCATGCCCGGTCAATGTCATGAACCGATGCCCGGGCCAGGGCCACGACTTCAGAGTTGCTCACTTTCCGCGCCACTTCGGCCACCGCCTCGAAATCGCCCTCTGATGCCGCGGGAAAACCGGCTTCTATGGCATCCACCCCCAGTTTTTCCAGCTGGGTGGCCAGGCGCACCTTTTCGGCGGTGTTCATGCTCGCCCCTGGCGACTGTTCCCCGTCGCGCAGGGTGGTGTCGAATATGTATACCTTTTCCTTCATTTGCCTTGCTCCTGCGGGCTCTGGTTGTTGCCGTTGGTGATCCGCGCCAGTTTGTACTGGAAGCTGTCTGCCAGGGCCTGCCAGCTTGCCTCGATAATGTCTTCGGAAACCCCGATGGTGCTCCAGATGGCTTCTTCATCCCGGGATTCGATCAGCACCCGGACCTTGGCACCGGTGCCGTCTCTGCCGTCCAACACCCGGACCTTGAAATCCACGAGATGGACCGGATCGAGTACATTGCGGTAGACGTTGTTTAATGCCTTGCGCAGGGAATTGTCCAGGGCGCTGACCGGGCCGTGGCCTTCTGCGGCGGTGATTTCCTCGATGCCCTCCACATTGATCTTGATCATGGCATGGGAATGGCACGGACGGTCTTTTTCCTTTTCCACGGTCACCCGGAAGGATTCGAGCTCAAAACACGGCTGAAACTGGTCCGTGAGCTTTTCCATGAGAATGCGCAGGGAGCCGTCTGCCACGTCGTACTGGTAGCCTTCCTGCTCCAGCCGTTTTACCGTGTTGACAATCTCTGCATAATCATATCCGTTTTCATCCACCGGAAATCCCAGTTCCCGGGCCTTGTAGCGGATATTGCCCTTGCCGGCCATGTCCGAGATCAGTACCCGGCGGCGGTTGCCCACAAGTTCCGGGGTGATGTGTTCATAGGACCGGGGCTCTTTCATGATGGCGTCCACGTGCAGTCCGCCCTTGTGGGTAAAAGCGCTTTTACCCACAAAAGGACGGCTGTTGACGGGCGTCATGTTGGCGGTTTCACTTACATACAGCGACACTTTCTGAAGTTTTGCCAGATTTTCCTCGGAAATGCAGGCATAGCCCATTTTCAGCTGAAGAATCGGGATGATCGAAGTCAGATCCGCATTGCCGCAGCGCTCCCCGTAGCCGTTGATGGTGCCCTGAACGATAGTGGCCCCGGCGCGAATCGCGGTAATGGAGTTGGCCACGGCAAGGTTTGAATCGTTGTGGGTGTGAATTCCGATATGAATGGGCCGGTCTGAGCTGTTGTCGATCACTTCCCTGATGGCCGTGGTGATCTCCTCGATTTCATGGGGCAGGGCGCCGCCGTTGGTGTCGCACAGGCAGATGGTATCCGCCCCTCCGGCCACGGCCGCCCTTATGGTGCGGGCGGCGTACTCCGGGTTTTCCTTGTACCCGTCAAAAAAATGCTCGGCATCGTAGTGCACTTCCAGACCGTTTTTTTTCAGGTAGGCCACGGAGTTTTCAATCATCTCCAGGTTGGCCTCCAGGGGGATGCCCAGGATCTTTGTGACATGCAGATCCCAGGTTTTGCCCACAATGGTGCCCACCTGTGCGCCGCTTTCAAGGACCACATTGAGCTGCCGGTCGTCTTCAGGCGTGCTGCCGTGCTTGTGCGTGGCGCAAAATGCCGCTATCCTGGCATGCTGAAACGTTTCTTTGGCCGCCAGTTGGAAAAAATCAAAGTCCTTGGCAGAGGCCCCGGGCCACCCGCCCTCGATGTAATGGATACCCATATCATCGAGTTTGCGGGCGACCTTGAGCTTGTCCTGGGCCGTGAAACTGATTTTTTCTCCCTGGGTGCCGTCTCTCAGGGTGGTGTCATAAAGCCGTATGGATTTCATGGAAACCTTCTTTTTTTACTTCTGTATTACCTGAATTGAGCGTTTCAGATTTTTAAAAGCAATTCATTTGATTGAAAATCGCACAATTCGGGTGTTGATTATTTTCCGCGGCGGTCCGGCCGCAGGGAACGTACAGCCGTCCCGGCCGTCCACATTTCGGAATTTTTGATGGCATCGAGTTCCCGGGTCAGTTTTTCCCGGTAATCCGGCGTGCTGTTGGCTTCCAGGACCCGCTGGGTTTCCTTGCCGGAGGCAACACTTTGATACAAATTTTCAAACACCGGGGCCACGGCATCCCGGAACTTGGGGGCCCAGTCCAGGGCGCCGCGCTGGGCCGTGGTGCTGCAGTTGGAAAACATCCAGTCCATGCCGTTTTGATCCACAAGCCGGATCAGGCTCTGGGTGAGTTCCTCCACGGTTTCGTTAAATGCCTCGCTGGGGCTGTGGCCGTGGCTGCGCAGGGTGTTGTACTGGGCTTCCATGACACCGGCCAGGCATCCCATAAGCACGCCGCGCTCGCCGGTGAGATCGCTGAAGACCTCTTTTTCAAACGTGGTGGGAAACAGATATCCCGAGCCGATGGCAATGCCGATGGCCAGTGCCCGCTGTCTGGCGCGGCCGGTGTAATCCTGGTGTATGGCAAAACTGGAATTGATGCCCTGGCCTTCCAGGAAGTTGTTACGCACGCTGGTGCCCGAGCCCTTGGGGGCCACGAGGATCACATCCACGTTTTCCGGCGGGATAACTTCTGTCTGGTCCTTGTAGACAATGGAAAACCCGTGGGAGAAATACAGGGCGTCGCCTTCATTGAGGCATTGTTTGATTTTGGGCCATGTGGCCACCTGGCCGGCATCAGACATGAGCTCCATGATGATGGTGCCGCGCTTTGCCGCTTCTTCCAGGGGGAAAAGGGTTTCTCCGGGCACAAATCCGTCGGAGACGGCCTTTTGCCAGTACTCGTCGCCCTCGAGCTGGCCCACGATCACCGAAAGCCCGTTGTCCTTGAGGTTCAGCGCCTGGGCCGGGCCCTGCACGCCGTATCCGAGCACCACGATGGTTTCGTCTTTCAAAACCTCACGGGCCTGCTCCATGGTAAATTCATCAGAGGTGATCACCTCTTCTTCCACTCCGCCAAAATCGAGTTTCGCCATGTCTTTGTCCTCCAGTTATTTTTGATTGTAAGTAAAGTTGATGGTGCCGTAAAAAGTCCAATATCTGCGTTACGCGCAATTTCTCAGAATTTCACGTACGTCTAAGTACGCTGCATTCTTCGAAATTGCGCAAGCCTTGATCTTGAACTTTTTATGGCACCATCTGAAATCAGACTTTTTACGGTGCCATCAAAGTTTGTCTTTGGCTTGCCGCTTGAATCTTTCAAATTTTCAAATGCCTTATCTGCTTTCCCGGGGCAGGGCCACGCACCCGGTGCGGGCGATTTCCCGGATGCCAAAGGGCTTTAGCAGGTTTAATACAGCTTCGATTTTTTCGGCATCGCCTTCGATTTTCAGGGTAAAATGCTCCATGCCCACGTCCACAACCTGGCCCCGGAAAATATCGGTGATGCGCAGAATCTCGGCCCGGTGATCGGCCCGGGCATTGACCTTTATCAGGGCCATTTCCCGCTGCACATACTGGGTGCCGGTCAGGTCAATGACCTTGAGCACGTTGATCAGCTTGTTTAGCTGTTTTTGAATCTGCTCGATGATCATGGGGCTGCCCTTGGTGACCATGGTGATCCGGGAGATTCCGGGATCCACGGTTTCAGCCACGCTCAGGCTTTCAATATTGTATCCGCGGCCGGAAAACAGCCCGGTGATCCGCGAGAGCACGCCCGGCTCATTGTCCACGAGAATGGAGAGTAAATGTTTTTTTTCGCTCATCATCAAATCCTTTTTTCAACCGGTTCTTGCAGATGTCCTATCGGGTTGGCCTTACACCAGAAGCATCTTCTTAATCGGCGCCCCTGCGGGCACCATGGGATAGACGCTTTCCTCCGGCTCCACGACAAAATCCATCACCACCGGCTTGTTGCATTCCAGTCCCTGACGCAGAACCGATGCCACTTCATCCGGGGTTTTCGCCCGCAGCCCCACTGCACCGTAAGCCTCGGCGAGTTTGACAAAATCCGGGGCATGGACAAACTGTGTGGACGAATAGCGCCGTTTGTAGAACAGTTCCTGCCACTGGCGCACCATGCCCAGAAAGCCGTTGTTTAAGATCACCACCTTCACCGGAAGATTGTACTGCACTGCCGTGGCCAGTTCCTGGATGTTCATCTGAATGGAGCCGTCGCCGGCGATGTCGACAACGGCGGTGCCCGGTGCGCCCACCTGAGCGCCGATGGCCGCGGGCAGCCCGAATCCCATGGCGCCCAGCCCCCCGGAGGTGATAAAATGGCCCGGCTCTTTGACATGGTAATACTGGGCCGCCCACATCTGGTTCTGGCCCACTTCCGTGGAAATGATCGCATCGCCGCCCGTGAGGTCATAAAGGGTTTCAATCACGTACTGGGGCTTGATCACCTCTGCCTGCTGATAAGCCAGAGGCGTGGTTTGCTTCCATTCATCAATCTGTGCAAGCCAGGGCTTGCGGGTTTCTTCCAGCTCTTCCCATTTCTTTTTATCCACAAGCGTGTTGATCTCCGCCAGGGAGATCTTGCAGTCGCCCACCACGGGCACGTGCACCGGCACGTTTTTCTGTATCGAGGTGGGATCGATGTCGATCTGCACGATTTTGGCGTTTGGGGCAAACTCGTCGACCTTGCCCGTGACCCGGTCGTCAAAGCGCACCCCCACGGATATGAGCAGATCGCATTCAGAAACCGCCATGTTGGCCCGAAACGTGCCGTGCATGCCCAGCATTCCCAGCCATAACGGGTCTGTTCCCGGAAAGCCGCCCAGCCCCATGAGCGTGCTGGTCACCGGGATCTGCAGCTTGCGGGCCAGTTCCGTGAGTTCGTGATGGCCCTTGGACAGGCTGACCCCCCCGCCGGAAAAAATCACCGGCTTTTGGGATTTGGCAATGAGATCCACCACCTTGTTGAGCTGCTTGATATTGGGCTTGTAGGTGGGGTTGTAGCTTTTGAGCTTCACCTCTCCGGGCACGTTGAACTGGGTTGTGGCATTGATTACATCCTTGGGCAGATCCACCAGCACCGGTCCGGGCCTGCCGGAGCGGGCGATGTGAAAAGCCTCCTTGATGGTGCGCGCCAGGTTGCGCACGTCCTTGACCAGGTAATTGTGCTTGGTGCAGGGCCGGGTGATGCCCACAATATCGACTTCCTGGAAGGCGTCGTTTCCGATCAGGGCCGTGGGCACCTGGCCGGTGAATATCACCATGGGAATGGAATCCATGTATGCCGAGGCAATGCCGGTGACCGTATTGGTGGCCCCGGGCCCGGAGGTCACCAGGCAGACACCCACCCTGCCGGTAGCCCGGGCATAGCCGTCAGCGGCATGGGCTGCGCCCTGTTCGTGGCGAACCAGCACATGGTTGATGCTTTTTTCCTCCATCAGGGCGTCATAAATATCAATCACCGCTCCGCCCGGATAGCCGAAAACGGTGTCCACTTCTTCTTCCTGAAGCATTTTCAGCAGTATCTCAGCACCTTTGAGCTTCATTGTCTGTCCTCGTCATTCTCTGATAGGCCTGTAAAAATTCTTTTTACAGGCAGTGTTAAGTTTTAAGTGATTAAGTGTTAAGTAAAATCAATAAGTTTTTTATGATACAATCATCAATGTTTTTGCGGGTTATAAAAAAACGGTTTCAGGGTCGGATGTTATTCCTTTAATACGGCTCCCTTGTCCGCTGAGGTGACCTGTTTGGCATATCTGGCCATGTAGCCTTTGGTGATTTTCGGCGCCGGGGCCTGCCATGCGGAAAAACGTTTCTGCAGCTCCTTTTCATCGACCTTCAGGGAAATGCTTTTGCCGGCAATGTCGATGGCGATTATATCGCCTTCTTTTACCACGGCAATGGGGCCTTTCTGCATGGCTTCGGGCGAGACATGCCCGATGGCCGCCCCGCGCGTGCCCCCGGAAAACCGGCCGTCGGTGATCAGGGCAACATCGGCATCCAGGCCCATGCCGGCAATGGCTGAAGTGGGGGTGAGCATCTCGCGCATGCCGGGTCCGCCCATGGGACCTTCATACCGGATGACCACCACGTCCCCCTTGTTGATCCGGCCGTCCATGATGGCTTCAGTGGCGTCCTCCTCGGAGTCAAACACACGGGCAGGGCCCTCGTGCTGCATCATCTTGTCCACCACCGCGGATTGTTTGACCACGCATCCGTTGGGGGCCAGATTACCGAAAAGCACGGCCAGTCCGCCCACCTTGTGATGGGCCCGGTCAACGGGGCGGATGATCTCGTTGTCGATGACACGGGCGGCGCCGAGGTTTTCCTTGACGCTTTTTCCCGTGACCGTCAGACACGAGGTGTCAATCAGGCCCGCTTCGGCCAGGGTTTTCATGACCCCGCCGATGCCACCGGCGTTTTGCAGGTCCTCGATGTGATGGGCCCCGCCAGGGCTCAGGGAGCACAAATGCGGAATCCGGTTGCTGATGTCGTTGATCCGGTTTAAATCCAGGGCCATTCCGGCTTCGTGGGCCAGGGCCGCAATATGGAGCACCGTGTTTGTGGAACACCCCAGGGCCATGTCCACGCACAGGGCGTTTTCAAATGCGTCGTGTGTCAGGATCCGGCTCGGCACGATCCCCTGTTCGTGCAGGGCCACTATCTGGATGCCGGCCTGCTTGGCCAGCCGGATCCGGGCCGACATTACCGCGGGTATGGTGCCGTTTCCGGGCAGGCCCAGGCCGATGGCCTCTGTGAGGCAATTCATGGAATTGGCCGTAAACATCCCCGAGCATGATCCGCAGGTGGGGCAGGCCGCATCTTCAATGCCGCAAAGTTCCTGCTCCGACATTACCCCGCGCCGGACTTTGCCCACGGATTCAAATACCGAGATGAGATCTACCTTTTCGCTCGGGTTTTGCGGGTTGCGGCCGGCCAGCATGGGACCGCCGGAAATGAAAATGGCCGGGATATCCAGGCGCGCGGCTGCCATGAGCATTCCGGGAACGATCTTGTCGCAGTTGGGAATCAGCACCAGGGCATCAAACGCATGGGCTGTGGCCATGATCTCGATGGAATCAGCAATCAGTTCCCGGCTGCCCAGGGAATATTTCATGCCTTCATGGCCCATGGCAATGCCGTCGCATACGCCGATGGTGCCGAATTCCACAGGCGTGCCCCCGCCCATGTAAATGCCGGCGCGGACCGCCTCGCTGATCTGGTTTAGGTGCGTGTGGCCCGGCACCACGGTGTTTACTGAGTTGGCAATGCCGATCAGCGGCCTGCGGATTTCATCATCAGTGTAGCCCGCGGCCTTGAGCAATGCCCGGTGGGGTGCCCTTCCGATTCCCTGTTTGGCGATGTCGCTTTTCATGATTTGTCTCCCCCTGAAACAAAAAAACCGTTATCAGCTTTCGGGGCTGATAACGGTTTATGTAAGAATTTATGCTGCTTAAAAATTTTTACGAGCCATTATCAACCCCGTTTCCCGTCCAGTAGGCCTACGCCCAGTACGGGTACGATAATCAGAATAAGGCTGAAAATGACCGGCCGGATATTCATTTTGGCAATCCGTTTTTTAATCAACTGATTTTCAGTTCAACTGGCTTCTTTCGGTTCCTGCAGAGAAAAATTGCAGCAAAAATCAATTACTGGATTCCAAATTCCCTATCAGCCGCACAAGGACCTTGTCAACCCTTTATTTTGATATTTTTCCTTCTTCTTTGTTGCTTATAATCAACCGGTTTTGGAAACCAGGTGCCGGCCGAACCATTTCAGGGTGTTTTCCATGAATGTCTGCTGGTGTTCCGGCTGACTCAACGGGTGATCGCCGCCGGGCAGGCAAAGGAGTTTTTTGGGCGTGCCGGCGGCATCGTAAATTTGCAGGGCGTTTTCGTAAGGCACCACCGGGTCGGCATCCCCGTGGCAGACCAGCAGGTGGTGGACCTTGGCAAGGTTTTCTGTGAGGTCATAGGTCAACTGATCCCTGCGGATTCCGGCAAGGTCCGGATCTGTCTGATAATCTTCGGGGATGTGAATGGCGGAAAACCGGATGGGTGCGGCCAGGGTGACCACAGCGTCAAAATCTGTTTCCCGGGCCGCATGCAGCACCACCGCCCCGCCCAGGCTGCTGCCGAAAAGACCCGCAGAGCGGCCCAGGTCCGGGCGCCGGCCCAGCACATCCATGGCAGCGGTCAAATCCCGGCACCGGCCTTCAAAGGTGGTCACTTCCGCAAATACCCCGTCGCTTCTGCCGCATCCCCGGTGATCAAACCGGAAATAGGCGATTCCCATGCGGTTGCATTGCCGGGCCAGGTCCTGCTGTTTGGGGGAGTCGCCGTTGGACAGCATGCCGTGGACCCCTATGACAAAAGAGGGTTTTGGGGTTTGCGTCAGGTGCAGGGTGCCGTGCAGCCGCAGACCGTCTGCTTCAAAAAACAGGGTTTCCTGCATATGGGCGCCTTTTTGATGCCAGGTGATTCAAAATGTCATGCAACAGTCGTGATGGCGCCGTAAAAAGTCCAATATCTGCGTTACGCGCGATTCCTCAGAATTTCACGTACGGATAAGTACGCTGCATTCTTCGGCAATCGCGCAAGCCTTGATCTTGAACTTTTTACGGCGCCATCTGAACACTTACTTTTTACGAAACCATCAGTCGTGAGCGGTAAATTGTCAATATATGTATCTTTTTCGGTATTGCAACGCAATTGGATTTGATGGATTGCAACGATTTTCGCATTGCGGCGTCCGGGGCGGGTTTGTTGGGCTGCGGATCGCTTTCGGCGATTCGCGTGCGCCTTTGGCTGGAATTTCAAAAACTCGGGCTGTCGCCCTCAGACAGTTTGAAATTCCGGGCGCCAAAGCCGCCCGCGAATCTTTTGCCGAAACCGCTCCAATGCAGCCCAACAAACCCGCCCCGGAAGCCGCAATGTGCGGGTTCCGGTAAAATTCAATCCGTTGATTTGGACTGCATCCGATGGCAAAACACAAAGGTCAAGATCAAGGCGCGCAAATCCCGAGAAATGCAGCGTACTGGCAGTACGTGAAATTTCGAGGGATGCAGCGCAACGCAGATATTGACCTTTGTGTTTTGCCATCGGCTTTGTTTGACAGACCGTCATGATCCGGATTATGAAGCAAGAGAAAACATAAAAGGTATTGGATGGATTATGACGGTTAAGAAAAAACAGGAAATTGAACTCGATGTCACGGGTATTGCCTTTGGCGGCCGGGGCATTGCCAAAATAGACGGGTATACAGTCTTTGTGGACCAGTCCGTGCCCGGCGACCGGGTGCTGGCCCGGATCGTGAAAAAGAAAAAATCCTATGCAGAAGCCCGAACCCTGCAGATAATCGAGCCGTCGGCTGACAGAATCGAGCCGCCCTGCCGGTATGCCGGGTGGTGCGGGGGGTGCAAGTGGCAGTTTCTGCAATACGGGCGCCAACTGGAATACAAGCGCCGGCATGTCAGAGAAGCCGTGGAGCACATCGGGCAGATCTCCGGGGTGCCGGTACATCCGGTGCTGCCGGCGGACAAGATATTCGGGTACCGCAACAAAATGGAGTTTTCCTGTTCTGACAGGCGGTGGCTGCTGCCCGAGGAACTCGGCCGGGCCGATATCCCGAAGGATTTTGCCCTGGGCCTGCATGTGCCGGGCACCTTTGATAAAATCCTGGATATTGACGCCTGCCTGCTGCAGCCGGAAAAAGGAAACCGCATCTTAAATGATGTGCGCGACCGGATCCGGGCCTCAGGGTTGGCCCCTTACGGTCTGCGAACCCACGAAGGATTCTGGCGGTTTGTGATGCTGCGCCATTCTCTGGCCGAAGACCGCTGGCTGGTCAACCTGGTCACCGCAGCCGAGGACCGCGGGGCGCTGGCGGCTGTTGCCGACTATCTCATGGAGGCCCACGATGATATCGCCGGGGTGGTCAACAATGTCACGGCCAAAAAAGCCGCTGTGGCCGCAGGCGAATATGAACTGCCCGTTTCCGGCCGGGCCTTTGTCCAGGAGCAACTCGGCGATTTTGTCTTTGAAGTTTCGGCCAATTCCTTTTTCCAGACCAACACCGCACAGGCGGAAAAACTCTATGATACCGTGCGCAGATATGCACAGTTAAGCGGATCTGAGTCTGTGGTGGATCTTTATACCGGAACCGGTACAATTCCGATCTGGCTCTCAGCCGATGCGGGCCGGATCACCGGTCTGGAAATCGTGGAATCGGCCGTGGCTGATGCCGGAAAAAACTGCGAAAAAAATCAGATCACCAACTGCAGATTCGTGGCCGGCGATATCCGGCAGTCCATATCACAGATAGAACACAGGCCGGATCTGATGGTCATTGATCCCCCCAGGGCGGGCATGCACAAGGACGTGGTAAAATCCGTACTGGATATGGCCCCGGAAAAAATCGTGTATGTCTCCTGCAATCCGGCCACCCTGGCCCGGGATCTGTCATTGATGGCCGAAACCTATCACGTGGCTGAAATCCAGCCGGTGGACATGTTTCCCCACACCTTTCACATCGAGGCTGTAGCCCGGCTGGTGCGCAAATAAGCCCAGCCATCCGGAAGAAGGCCCAAAAGGAAACTCCAGAAAGCATGATGGCGCCGTAAAAAGTCCAATATCTGCGTTACGCGCGATTCCTCAGAATTTCACGTACGGATAAGTACGCTGCATTCTTCGGAATCGCGCAAGCCT